>NZ_JBFBGN010000013.1:0-85496 GCF_040684675.1 Streptomyces sp. NPDC089915
CGCGTACGGATCCTTCCCCGGCCCCCGGCCCCGCCGGGGGCGGCCGGGTCGCCGTCGGGCGCTCCGGGGCCGGACGGCCCGCCCGCCCCCCGACGGGCGGCCGGGTCCGCGTCGCTCGCCGTCTCCCGTGCCGGGCCGTCGGCGGGGCTTTCCGCGGCCCGGGCCCCGGTGCGGGGCGGGGGCGCGGGCGCCGGGTCCGTCTCCAGCAGGGCCAGGGCCGTCTCCAGGTAGGCGGCCGCCCGTTCCGCGAGGGCCGTGCGGTCCTGCGGGGAGGGGGTGCGGGCCAGGAGGGCCAGCAGGACCGTGCCCAGGGCCAGGAGGACGTCCGGGTGCGCGGCCGGCGGGTCGGCGGCCAGGGGCTCCAGGGCGGCCAGGGCCTCCTGCAGCGGGGCCGTGTCCGCGCGGAGCCCGCCGAGCCGGACCAGGGTCCGGGCCCGGCGCACGGCGCAGTCCGTCCGCAGCCCCGCGTCCCCTCCGGCGGCGGCCCCGGCCTCGGCGAACTCCCGGGCGGCGGCGGCCAGCGGCTCCTCCCCGTCGGGGCCGGCCGCCAGGGCCCGCTCGTACAGCACCCGGCCCAGCGCCGCCCGCCCCCGGGCGGTCCGCAGCCCGGTCACGGCCCGCTCGGCCTCGTCGAGGTGCTCGGGGTCCCGCTGGGCGGCCCACAGCCGCAGCAGCACCCCGGCCAGTTCGGCCTCGGCCTCCTCCGGCGGGTCCCCGGGCCCGGGCGGGAGCGCCACGGCCCGGCGCAGCAGGGCGGCGGCGTCGTGCAGATGGCGCGCGTCCCCGTCGGCGTCCGCGAGGAGCAGCCGCTCGCGCGCCGCCAGCAGCGGGGCGCCGCGCCCGGGCGGCACGGGTACGGGCGCCGGCTCCGGTTCCTCCTCCGGGGGGCCGGGCAGGTAGCGGCGTACGACCTTCGCCGAGACCTGCGCGAAGGCCTGCGGGAGCGGCCCCGCCGGCGGCTCCTCCCCCTCCGCCCCGGGCTCCCCGGCCGGCACGCCGGTCAGCTGGGAGACGGCGAGCGCGGGGAAGTTGCGCACGCCCCGGCCGAAGTGCGCCAGGACGTACTCCGAGCAGTGCTTGAGCACCAGCGCCGCCTCGTCCCGTCCCAGCGGCCCCAGCAGCACGTCCTGCACCCCGGGAACGAACTCGTACCAGGGCCCGGACGTCGTCCCGCTGCGCCGCAGCAGCCCGCTGAGCAGCACCTCGGCGAGGTCGGAGGGCTCCGAGTCGGGCAGCATCGTGCGCTGCACGAGCCGCATCACGGGCAGGGTCAGCGGCGCCGCCGACAGGTACACGGCGAGCTGGACGGCGCCGGGCGCGGCCGAGGCCCGGAAGCGGGTCACCAGCTCCTGCGGGGGCCGCGCGGTCCGGGGCAGCGGTACGGGGGCAGCCGGGTGGCGGGCCAGCACCCGGCCCACCTCGGCCGGTACGGGCCCCGATCCCAGGCCGGCGACGAGCCGGGCCCAGGCGCCGAGGGCCGTCGCGTGGGGCGGCAGCACGGGCACCGTGAGCCCGCCGGCGGGCCGCCCGGGGCGGGTGGGCCGGTCCGGGCGGAACCTGAGCCGGGGCCCGCCGCCCGCCCCGGCCCCGCCGGCGGCGGCCCGTTCCAGCACCCCGCGCTCGGTCGGCAGCCAGCTGCGGGCCCAGAGCCGCTGCGGGAGGGGCTGGACGACCACGCAGGGGGCGCACTCGGCCCAGCGGTGCAGCAGCCGCTGCGCCTCGCCCTCCCGCCACACCGGCCCGGCGCAGTCGGAGACCACCATGGTCAGCGTCCGCCCGGTGGGGTCGCGCAGCTGCTCCCCGGAGCGGACCCCGGCGGCGGGCGAGGGGCCGCGGCCGACGGCGGCGGTGCCGTCGGGGAGCCGGTGCAGGTAGTGCGTCTGGACGTCGCGGAAGGCGCCGAGCCGCTCGCACACCGCCCGCAGTTCGTCGAACATGTCCTGCCACACCGCCATGGACGGCGAGGCGTCCATGACCAGCCGTACGGTCGCCTCCCGGCGGCTCTCCGGCCGGAAGACCGGCAGGACCAGCCCAAGGGCGCGGGCGCTGGCCTCGGCGGTGGCGGACTCGTCGAGGACGGTGCGGACGGGCGGGCCGGGCGGCCGGTGGCGCTGGAGGGCGCGCAGGGCCCGCTGGATGTCGAGGATCCGGGGCAGCGCGGCGGCCCCCGGCACCCGTACGGGGACCCCGGCGGCGACGGGGACCTCGGCCTCGGGCGCGCCGTCGGCGGCCCCGGCTCCGGCGGGGTGGAGCCGGACCGGGTCCTCGGCCGCGTCGTCCTCCCGCACCCGGTCCGGCGGCGGTTCCCCGGGGTCCGGCGGGCGGTTCCCGCCGGCGGGCCGCCGGGGCGGGGCCTTCCTCGCCCCGGCCGGCTCCGGCCGCGCCGGGGCGCCGCCCCGGGCCGCTTCCCGGGTCCGCGCGGCCAGCCACAGGGCGTCGGCGAGCTCCTCGGGGGACGGGTCGAGCCCGGCGGCACGCAGCAGCCCCGCGAGCACGCGCAGCCCGGGGTCCCCGCCCGCCTCGGGCGGCCCGGCGTCCTCGTGGTCCGCGTGCTCTCGGGGCACCGGCCCTCACCTCGGGCGGTCGAGGCGCTGGATGAGCAGGTCCGCGAGGTCCTCGCGGCTGGGCGGGGAGGCGTAGTGGGTGAGGTAGATGGCGTTGAGCAGCTGGTCGGCGGCGACGAGCTCGGAGCGGGAGCGGCTGAGGAACTCCCGGATCAGGTCGGCCCCGAGCCGGGCGGCCTCCTCCCCGAGGTGGGCGCGGACCATGGTCGCGAGCCGCTTCTCGCCGGGCTGGCCGAGCTTGAGCTGGATGCAGCGGCGGAGCAGGGCGGCGGGGAAGTCCCGTTCGCCGTTGCTGGTGAGGATGATGAAGGGGAAGGCCCGGCAGCGGATCCGCCCGTCGCGGACGACGGCCTTGGTGCCGTCGTCGGTGAGGACCTCCACCTCGGGTTCGGAGTCGGCGACGCGTTCGAGTTCGGGCAGCGTGAACTCGCCCTCCTCCAGCACGTTCAGCAGGTCGTTGGGGAGGTCGATGTCGCTCTTGTCGAGTTCGTCGACGAGCAGGACGCGCGGGCGGGCGGTGGGCAGCAGGGCGGTGCCGAGCGGGCCGAGGCGGATGTACTTCCCGATGCCGGGGGCGGCCGCCGCCCCTCCCCCGCTCGCGGCGATCTGTACGTCCTGGAGCCGGGCGAGGGCGTCGTAGCGGTAGAGGCCCTCCTGGAGCACGGTGCGCGAGACGACGGGCCAGCGCAGCACGCGGCCGAGCTTCAGCTCGTGCGCGACGGCGTGCGCGAGGGTGGACTTGCCGGTGCCGGGGTAGCCGGTCACCAGGAGCGGCCTGCGCAGGTAGAGGGCGGCGTTGACGGCCTCCAGCTCCTCCGGTTCGGGCCGGTGCAGTTCGGCGGCCTGCCGGTGGGCGCCCAGGCGCCGGGCCACGTTCCCGTCGGCGGCCGCGGCCGCGCCGCCGGGCTCGGCGACGGGCCCGCCGTCGAAGTCCCGCCAGGGCGGCGGGTCGGGCAGCGCCCCGATCCCGTCGTGGGGCTCGCCGACCCCCCGGTAGATGAGCCATTCGTCGTTCACTGCTGCTCCCTCCCGACCGTCCCGCCGCCACGCGGCCTCGCGCCGCACCCGCCCGCCGCGGCCCGCTCCCGGCGGACGCTCCCCCGCCTCACAGGTCCCCCTGGAGCGGCTCGTCCTCCGGCAGGGCCCGGGCCGGGTCCTCCCAGACGAGGGCCAGCCCGGCCGCCCAGTACGCGTCGGGGTCCGCCCCGTGGGCCCGCCGGCGCAGGGCCTGGAGGCGCTCCGGGAGGACGGCCGCCCGGCCCGCCTCGGCGAGCTCCTCCCGCAGCCCCCGGTGGAACGGCGCGCACGAGGCCCCCGGGTCCGCCGGGGGCCGCCGGCACAACGCCACCCCGTACCCGGCGTCCCGTACGGAGTGCAGCGCGCCCAGGGCCGGCTCGGCGGCCGGGTCCCGGCACAGGACCGGGACGACGGTGTCGGCCAGCCCCTCCAGCCAGGCCTGGGAGGGGCTGCGGGGACGGCCCCGCGAGCAGTCGGCGCGCTGGTCCAGCAGGGGCCCCTCCTGGACCCGGGCCCAGCGCGCCTCGGCCGCCGGTCCGCCGGCGGCGTCGGGGTGGCGGAACACCACCGGCCGCTGCACCCCGACGGGGATCCCGCCCGAGACGGCCCACTCGTCCACGGCGAGCCCGAACAGTTCGGGGGCGACGGCCACTTCGAGCAGGGCGGCCGCCTCGTGCGTGTCGCAGCGGCGGAACCCCTCGGCGAGCGGGGCCCGCAGCGCCTCGGGCAGGCCCGCCAGGCGGGCCCGGACCCCGGCGGCGACGGGGGTGACCCGGCCGGGCCGGGCGGGGCCGGCCAGGACCGACACCCGCCAGTCGTAGACGTCCTCCCAGCCGTGCGCCCAGGCCTCCAGCAGCACCGAAGGCCCTGCCGACAGCGCGTCGGCCCGCCGGGTGCGGCCCAGTGCCGCCCGGCCGGCGGCCTGCCGGCGGCGCCGCTCCCGCTCGTCCAGGCCCCGTTCACGCCGCTCGGCGAGCTCCCGGCGCAGGGGGCGCCACAGCCGCTCGGCGGTGGTGCGGACCCAGTCCCACAGCTCCTCGTCGGCGCCGGGCGCGGGGGGTTCGCGGTGGTCGGCGACGCTGACGCCGGTGGCGTAGCGGAGCATCGCGGCGGCCTCGCCGCCCGCTCCGGGCGGGTCGTGCAGCAGCCCGAGGCCGTCGCGCCAGCTGAGCGGGGCGGGGAGGGTGCCGTCGGGCTCCTCGCCGCGGGCCTGCTCGGCGAGCTCGCGCACGGTCTCCGAGGAGCCGGGCGGCGGCAGTTCGGCGAGCAGCCCGCACAGGGTGGTCCGCTCGCCGGCGGTGAGCCGGCCGCGCCCGCCGTACCCGTCCGCCTCCCCGTCCGCCAGCAGGTCGTGGACGTCGGTCCAGGTGCGGCGGTTGTCGAGGTCGCTCAGGTGCCGGTCGTAGTGGTACAGGTCGTGGGCCTGCATGACGCGGCGGTAGAGCCCGGTCCGTCCGCTCGCGGCCATGGGCAGGGTGCGCAGCTGGGCCACGGACACGGCGAGCCCGCCGCCGCCGGTGTTCCGGCGGGCCTTGACCACGCCGACGACCTCCCCGCGCGCGAGGTCCACGACGGGTCCGCCGGACATCCCGGCCTCGATCTCGTCCTCGTCGCCCAGCCGGATGGCGGCGCCGCCGCCGGCGATGCCGCGCAGCCGGGTGGTGCGGCCGGTGATCTCGCGGATGCCGAGTTCCTCGGTGCAGCCGAAGTAGGCGGCCTCGTCGAGCCGGGGTCTGGCGCGGTCGGTCAGCCAGACGCAGGTGTGGGTGACGGGTGACAGGACGCGGACCAGGGCGAGGTCGGGCAGGTCCCACAGGGCCCGCCGCCCGGGCCGGCGCTCCTCCAGCCGCTCGGGCAGGACGCACTCCACCCGCCCGGCGACCGTCCCGCCGGCGGTGGTGTCTCCCCCGGGGAAGAAGCTGATGCCGACCTCACGCCCCGCCAGACGCACCCCGGCACCCCCTTCACCGACGACGTGCGCACACGTGAGGACCCAGCCGGGGGCGATGAAGAAGCCGCTTCCCCAGGTGGGTCCGGTCCCAGCGCTGTCATACCCGCCCGGGGCCGCGTGGACGCGTACGGTGGCGGCCCGGACCAGGGGTTCCAGGAGCTCGAAGGCGCGCGCGGATCCGCCCGTGCGCCCGTCCGGCATCCCGAGACCCCCCTCCCCCGCGTGCCCCAGCGGCTCCGTCCACGCTAGCGCCGGGGGCCGAAAGGCGGGAGGTGTCGCCGGGGACCCGCATTATCCTGGCGGGAAACACACCCCGACACTGCACGGAGCCCGACTTGTACTTCACCGATCGCGGCATCGAGGAGCTGGAGAAGCGGCGCGGCGAGGAGGAGGTCACCTTCGAGTGGCTCGCCGAGCAGCTGCGCACCTTCGTGGACCTCAACCCTGACTTCGAGGTCCCGGTCGAGCGCCTGGCCACCTGGCTGGCCCGGCTGGACGACGAGGACGACGAGGACGAGTAGCCCGACGAGGACGAGCAGTCCGCGGACGGCGACGACCGAGGGGCCCGACCGCGTGCGGTCGGGCCCCTCGGTGTCGAGGGCGCCTCAGCCGGGCGTCGAGCGGGCGGCCAACCGCGCTGCTGGCCGGAATGGGCTCCGGCCGGGTCCACTGCTCAGGAACCGGCGAGCTGACGGGGGTCGTCCAGCCATGCGTACTGACCGGACCCGTCGATCGTGATGCCGAAGCGGGTGATGTGCGGTCGACCATGCACCTCGTACCAGGTGTACGCGGCGGTCACCTCGGCCCAGAGGTCGCGCGGTCCCCACGTGCGAACGGCGTCCTCTTCCCACCAGTCGCCGTAGCGGACGATCGTGGCCGACGTACCGGCCTCGTCCACGAGCTGGACCTGGCGGTCGCCCCCTTCCCCGCGGTGCGAGTAGGAGACGTCCGGGACCTGGAGGCCGATGGCGAAGTCCTGGAGGTAACCCGCCCCCAGAACCTGCACGGGATCGATCGGCGACCTCCGGCTGGTCGACTCCTCCGGGACCTGGAGGTCGACGGTCGGCCGCTCGGAGCGGATCCACATGTACGACGACTCTCCGACGAAGGATCCCTGTGCCTTCGTCCCCGAGGCGTCGACGCGGAGCCTCAGGAGGCCCGCATTGCTGTAGGCCGTCCCGAACGGGGTGAGGATCACCCCGCTCCGCCTGGACTGCTCGATCCACGCGTACGGAACGCGCCGGAGCGCGGCCGTGTTGATGATCCGGCTGAACGGCTCCCCGCCGGGGGCGCCTTCGAGGCCGTCCCCGACGATCAGCTCCGGGTCGTATCCGGCCGCCTTGAGGTTCGCGGCGCCCGCGCGTGCGAGTTCCTCGTCCACCTCGATGGCGACCACCCGTTCAGACCCGACGCGCTCACACAGCAAGGCTGTGTGGTAGCCGGATCCGTAGCCGATCTCCAGCACGCGGGACCGTGGCGCAAGGTCCAGGTGCTGGAGCTTCCGCATGACAATGTCCAGGGCTGACACGGAGGATGTGAAGTCGCCCGCGCTGGGCCCCGGGGTCATGTCGCCGTCGTCCAGCTGGGTGACGACCGACTGGTGGGGGTTCCAGACGGCGTGACGCCAGACGTCCGGCTCCTCGTCGCGGTCCACGAAGGTCCAGAGGCCTTCGGCGTCCCGTACCGGGAGCCAGACGGCTGCCGGTACGAACGCTTCACGGTCGACCTTGTCGAAGGCTTCGGCCAGCCATGGCTCGCGCAGTAACCCTGCGGTCACCAGGGCCTCGCGGCAGATGTCCCGGTTCACTTCTTACCCGGCGGCAGGGGCGGGGTGGAAGGCTGGGGCGACGGCCGGTTCCCGTCCGGGCTCGGCGGCTGAGACGGCGGCGTCCACGGCTTGTCCTGCGGTGGTCCAGCGTGCTTCCCCATCAGGGTCTCCAATCGCTTCGGTGTGCAGGATGCCCGCTCCTCGTTGGGGGCGGGAGTCAAGGGGTGTCGGCGATCTCGCCGAGGGCCGCGCGCGCGGCGATGAGGCGCGGCACCAGCGCACGCACACGGCCGGCGAGGATGTCCTCCTCGTCACCGTCGGAGGGGTAACTCCGCGCCCAACAGAGCTCCGGGTCATGGTGGACGGCCCAGGCGAAGCAGCAAACGCGACAGTTCGCCATCGGGCCGCCGTACATGATCGCGATCGGTGCGGGTTTCCAGCAGGTCCGACAGAGCATGTGCGTTCGCGCGCACTCGCCCTCGGGGTGGGCGTCGGATGCCTCGACCTCCAGCGTCAGCTGGTGGAGGTCGAAGGCTGCACCGCCGGCGCCCTGCCGGTCTCCCTCTGCCTCCGCGAGCCGTACGGAGCCGACGCGGACGAGCAGGGAGACGGAAGCAGGGTCGCAGAAGCGGGAGGCGCCGCCCAGGGTCGCCCAGTAGATCGGGTGGGTGGCGTCGTACTCCAGGATGCCGGTCGCCGGGACGCCGAGGTACGTGCCGTGGCTGAGGCACTCGGCGCCCGGTGCGGAGGCGCGCCACTCCGTGACGGTGCCGGGCGGGACGATCGCGTAGTAGTTCCGGCCGTGGCCGTCGTGGATGACGGGGCCGCCGAGGCTCTCCTCCAGGCCGAAGTCACTGTGTGCGAAGCTCCGACCTTCCGTCCCGAGGGCTGCCTGGACGAGCGGCTCGGGGAGCCGGACGACGTCGAAGGCCCGGCCGATGGGCATGAGGGTGATGCCCGTCTTACGCCAGTCCTCGCGGGCCTGGTCGGGCGCGTCGTGGTTGCCGACCAGCCACGCACTGAAGATCCGGAACGTCTTCACCGGGAGCCCCTGGGCCGTGCGGGCGCCGGGTCGGCAAGGTGTTCCAAGGAGAGCGGAATCCGGACCTCCCCCGAGTCGCGATCCGTGTTCGGCTCAACATTTCCACTCGGTGAGGCGTACCAGCCTCGAACCATATTGCGCCTCCTGACGATGACGGATCGCCACCGTACGGGCGCAGAGCGCGAGGTTGGGGGACAGGTTGTCCCCCAACCCCAAGCTGTCCCTGTTCTACGCGGTCGTGAGTCCGACCGCCTCGGCCAGACGGCGCGCCTCCGGCCGGAGGGCCCGGGGGGCGTCCCGCCACAGGTCAAGCACCGCCGTGCGCGCCGCAGGCGTGTAGGCCACGGCCTCCGAGCTGATCTCGTGGGCGATCTGCATGACGTACAGCGCGGCCGTGCGGTCGCCCCGCTGGATGTGGCCTCGGGCCACCTCGACCCAGAGGCGGGAGCGTCGCTCGCGCGACGGCATGGCATCCGGGTCGACCTCGTCGGCGAGGACATGGGCTTGGCGTGAGGCAGAGAGGTCGGTGGCGACGCTGATCTGATGGAAGTCCACGTTCGCCTTGCCGAACATCGTGGAGGCGTGGACGTAGCCGGGCGCGAGGGATTTGGCGACCTGGTCGCCGGCGTCCCAGTACCGCCAGGCGTCGCCGGCGCGGCCGGCACGGGCAGCGGTGACGGCCGCGTGCAGCTGGAGCGCGCCGTAGATCCCCCGCCAGTCGGCCGGAGCGCCGTCGAGGTGGGGACGGAGCAGGGATGCGGCGTCCTGGACGAAGGCGAGGGCCTCGTCAGCGCTCGCAGTGGAGCGGAGGATGTTCCCCAGACTCCACGCTGCTGCCGCGATCGCGGAGGGGTCGTCCGAAGCCTGCGCGGCGGCCAGGGCCCGGTCGGCGACGACCCAGGCCATTTCGGCGGGGGCGATGTAGGCGGTGGCCTGGCCGGTGAGCCGGTACGTTTCGGACAAGGCGACGTAGGCCGATCGGCGCCGGTCCCCTTCGAGGGCGCGGACCGCCCTTTCGGCATCCCGGATCAGGGCAGGCAGCCGGGCCCCGACCTGCGTTCTGTTGTGGTCGGATTCGTGCCAGAGCCGCCAGGCATCGTCCACCCGGGCACGGAGAACGGCTGGGTCCGGCGGCGTCTCCGGGAGGTCCCAGAGGAGAGGCCTCGCCATCACGGCCTCCCAAATGGCAGGCATGGCGGAATGAGTGATGCGGCCGCCGCCGACCGGGGCGGCCACTTCCGCGTCGGCGCCCGTGAGGAGCTGGAGGTCATCAAGCTGAAGCGCTCCCGCCAAGCGCATCAACAGGGCATGTGAACGGAGGTCGCGCTCACCCGACTCGATCTTCTTGAGCCAGTCGGGTCCGCGGCCGCAGAGGCCGGCCAGCACGGGACGGGACATCCCGCGTGATTCACGGAGGAGCCTGATTCGCTCACCGGTGGTGAGGTTGCTGGGGATGTCCACGAAGATGTACCCCTTCTCGAATACGCCGTACGGCCAGCGTACGGCGGCCTGTTGGGGCAGGGGAACGACGAGAATGCCCTGCTTCCTGACGGAAGGACCGGGCGAGGGGGCGGTGAGCGGCAGGCCGAGGGTCACCCGGCGATGAGCGCTACGGCACGCTCTGGCACCCGGGGAACGGCGACGCTACGGCGCACGATCCGTTTTCGCCTCCCGAATGATCTCGGGAGAGCCCAACGGCCCGGCCGCGCGGAGCGGTCGGGCCGTTGTCATTTGCGCTCTGACCAGCAGCGCAGGGAGATCCCCGGGGCGCCCAAGATCAGGCGGCCTTCGTCTCCCAGAAGATGCGGTCGATCTCGGCGATGAGCTCCAGCGCCTTGGCGCCGGTCGCCGGGTCGTTCGACGCCTTGGCGGCCGAGAGGGCCTTCAGGGTGTCGTTGACCAGGGTGTGCAGCTGCGGGTACTTCTCGAAGTGCGGGGGCTTGAAGTAGTCGCTCCACAGCACCGACACGTGGTGCTTCGCGAGCTCGGCGCGCTGCTCCTTGATGGTGATGGCGCGCGCGCGGAAGTCCGCGTCCTCGTTGGCCTGGTACTTCTCCTGGACGGCCTTGACGGACTCGGCCTCGATACGGGCCTGAGCCGGGTCGTACACGCCGCAGGGCAGGTCGCAGTGGGCGGAGACCTTCACCTTGGGGGCGAAGAAGCGGGAAAGCATGGAGTGGGTCCTCCTCGTGATCGTCTTCTCAAGGGTGGAGATTACTCGCTGAGAAGACGGAAATCGCGGGCGCCCCCATGGGCTTAGGACAAAAGTCCAGCCTCCGCCGAGGTGCGGTGAGCGAACCTACGGCGCCGTGGGGCAGCATGCGGGCAGGGACGAGGAGGCTGCGGATGGCGGAGAGAGGGCGGTCGCGGGTGCGCGTCGGGTTGACGGAGGTGTCGGGCCCGTCGATGGTGCCGACGCTGCTGCACGGGGACCGGATGGTGGTCCGGTACGGGGCGCCGGTGCGGCCGGGTGGCGTGGTCGTGTTCCGGCATCCGCTCCAGCAGGACCTGCTGGTGGTGAAGCGGGCCGTGGAGCGGCGGCCGGGCGGCTGGTGGATGCTCGGGGACAACCCGTTCAACGAGACCGGGGACAGCACCGACTACGGCGCCGTCCCCGACGACCTCGTGCTGGCGACGGCCGTGCTGCGGCTGCGGCCGCGCCCGGCGCATCAGAGTTCGCTGAGGGCCCGGCTGTCCTGGGCGCTGTCGGCGGTGCGGCCGCTGCGTGCGGACTCCTCGGCCTCCAGGCGCTTGCGGGCGCGGTAGGCGGCGACGTTGGCGCGGGTGGCGCAGCGGTCGGAGCAGTAGCGCCGGGAGCGGTTGGTGGAGGTGTCGAGGTAGGCGTTGCGGCAGGGCGGGGCCTGGCAGAGGCCGAGCCGGTCGGGGCCGTGCGCGGTGAGGTGGAAGGCCAGTCCGAAGGACGCGATCGCGGCGTAGCCGGCGGAGGCGTTGGACGGGTGGTCGGCGAGGTGGATGTGCCAGTCGGGGCGGCCGTCGGGGCCGACGAGGTCGTGGCCGGAGACCTGCGGGCTGACGGGGAACTCCATGAGCAGGGAGTTCAGGAGGTCGACCGCGAGGACGTGGTCGCCGCCGTCGGCGGCCTCGAAGACGGCGCGCAGCCGGCCGCGGACGTTGCGGAAGCGGGTGACGTCGGTGTCGGTGACCCGGCGGGCCATCTGCGTGCTGGGGCCGAAGAGGGCACGGACGTCGTCCGCCGAGGTGAGGGCGTCCTTGCTGCGGGCCGGCTCCTCGGTGTTGACCAGGCGCACGGCATAGTCCGAGTAATGGGCCAGTTCCACTTGTAGTCCTTACGGCTGCGGGTTAGTGTCGGGTCACGGCCGCTGGTAACGGCTGCTCTTGCTTCGAGGGTATTACGTTGTGGAGGGGTTCGGGATGACGGATACGGCGACTGGCTCGTTCGGTACGGACTGGCAGGCCTGGCAGGACAGCTGGGACCGCCAGCAGGAGTGGTACATGCCCGACCGCGAGGAGCGGTTCCGGGTGATGCTGGACATGGTCGAGGCGCTGGCCGGCCCCGCGCCCCGGGTCCTGGACCTCGCGTGCGGTACGGGAAGTATCACGGACCGCCTCCTCAAACGGTTCCCGGAGGCGGTCAGCACCGGACTGGATCTCGACCCCGCCCTGCTGACGATCGCCCGCGGCCACTTCGCCGGCGACGACCGGGTCACCTTCGTCACCGCCGACCTCAAGGATCCGCACTGGCGCGCCGCGCTCCCGTACGACTCCTACGACGCCGTCCTGACCGCGACGGCCCTGCACTGGCTGCACAGCGAGGAGCTGGCGGTCCTCTACGGGCAGATCGCGCCGCTGGTCCGCCCGGGCGGGGTCTTCATGAACGCCGACCACATGCCCGACCCGGCCACCCCGCTCATCAACGCCGCCGACCGCGCCCAGCGGCACGCCGGGATGGACCGGGCGAAGGCGGACGGGGTCCTGGACTGGCGCGACTGGTGGGCGCTGGCGGCCGCCGACCCGGTGCTGGCCGAGCCGACGGCGGCCCGCTTCGCGATCTACGGGGAGCACGCCGACGGGGACACCCCCGACGAGGCCTGGCACGCCCGCACCCTGCGCGGGGCCGGCTTCGCCGAGGCCCGGACGGTCTGGCGCTCCCCCTCGGACGCGCTGGTCCTAGGTCTGAAGCAGTAACTTCACACCGGCAGCGCGAAGGGGGCGGCACGGGTTTCCCGTGCCGCCCCCTCCGGATTCCCGCGGAGCGTCAGAGCACCTTGGAGAGGAACGCCTTGGTGCGGTCGTGCTGCGGGTTGCCCAGGACCTCGCGCGGGTGGCCGGACTCGACCACGACGCCGCCGTCCATGAAGACGAGGTTGTCGCCGACCTCGCGGGCGAAGCCCATCTCGTGGGTCACCACGATCATGGTCATGCCGGACTCGGCCAGGTCGCGCATGACGTCGAGGACGTCACCGACCAGCTCCGGGTCGAGCGCCGAGGTGGGCTCGTCGAAGAGCATCAGCTTCGGCTCCATGGCCAGCGCGCGGGCGATCGCCACGCGCTGCTGCTGGCCGCCGGAGAGCTGGGTGGGGTAGTTCCCGCCCTTGTCGCCGAGGCCGACCCGGTCCAGGAGCTTGACGGCGCGCTCGCGCGCCACCGCCTTGGACTCGCCCTTGACCATGACCGGGGCTTCCATGACGTTCTCTATGGCCGTCATGTGGGGGAAGAGGTTGAAGCGCTGGAAGACCATGCCGATGTCCCGGCGCTGGGCCGCGACCTCGCTGTCCTTCAGCTCGTAGAGCTTGTCGCCCTTCTGCTTGTAGCCCACCAGCTGGCCGTCGACCGAGAGCCGGCCGGCGTTGATGCGCTCCAGGTGGTTGATGCACCGCAGGAAGGTGGACTTGCCGGAGCCGGACGGGCCGACCAGGCAGAAGACCTCGCGGGGGGCGACCTCAAGGTCGATGCCGCGCAGGATGTGGGCGGCGCCGTAGGACTTGTGGACGCCTTCGGCCTTGACCATCGGCTGGGCGGTCACTTCGCCACCTCCGTACGGCGGAACATGTTCAGGTTGGCCTTGAGCCGCTCGAACGGGGTGGGCGGGAGGCTGCGCAGCGAGCCGCGGGCGTAGCGGCGCTCCAGGTAGTACTGGCCGACGCTGAAGACGCTGGTCAGCGCCAGGTACCAGATGGAGGCGACGAAGTACATCTCGATGACCGCGCCGGCGGTGCTGCCGATGTTGGAGCTGGCCCGCAGGAGTTCGGTGTACTGGACCGCCGAGACCAGGGAGGAGGTCTTCAGCATGTTGATGAACTCGTTGCCGGTCGGCGGGATGATCACGCGCATGGCCTGCGGGAGCACGACGCGGCGCATGGTCTGCGTCTGGGTCATGCCGAGCGCGTGGGAGGCCTCGGACTGGCCCTCGTCGACGGACTGGATGCCCGCGCGGACGATCTCCGCCATGTAGGCGCCCTCGTTCAGGCCGAGGCCCAGGAGGGCGACCATGAACGGCGTCATGACGTCGACGGTCTCGTTCTTGTAGATCGGTCCCAGGTTGATGTACTGGAAGATCAGCGGGAGGCTGAACCAGACCAGCAGCTGCACGTAGACCGGGGTGCCGCGGAAGAACCAGATGTAGAGCCAGGCCACGAAGCTGGTGACCGGGTTCTTCGAGAGGCGCATCACCGCGAAGAGGATGCCGAGCGCGAGGCCCAGCGCCATCGAGGTGATGCTGATGATGATGGTGTTGCCGAGGCCGCTCAGTACGGCGGAGTCGAAGACCTTGTCGCCGACCGTCGCCCAGATGATCTTGCCCTGGGAGAAGGCGTAGACGAGCCACGCCAGCAGGACGGCGACGACCACGGCGCTGATCCAGCGGCCGTAGTGCCGTACGGGGATTGCCTTGATGGCCTCGTAGGGGGTGGTGCCCGAGGCGCCGGGCCCGGCCGGCGGAGTCGCGGCCGGACCCTTGTCGATCTTGTCAGTCACAATGACTGCCCTTCAGTGGAGCGCTTCGGGTCTTACTTGCCGGCGTTGATCGAGGCGGACTGCACGGCGCCGTCCTTGACGTTCCACTTCTCCAGGACCTTGGCGTAGGAGCCGTCCTTGATGATGGCGTCCACGGCCTCCTTGAGGGCGTCGCGGAGCTGGGTGTTGTCCTTGGAGACCGCGATGCCGAAGAGGCCGACGTCGGACTGCTGGCCGCCGACCTCGAAGTCGTTGCCGCCGCCCGAGGTCTTCGCGATGTACGAGGTGACCGGGAAGTCGTTCAGGTCGGCGACGGCGCCGCCGGCCTTCACGCGGGTCTGGGCCTCGGCGTCGGTGTCGAACGCCTCGATGGTGAGCTTCTTGTCCCCGCACTTCTCGGCCTGGGCCTTGAAGGTGTCCTCGTAGATGGTGCCGCGCTGGACGGCGACCGTCTTGCCGCAGAGGTCGTCGAGGGACTTGATGTTGTCCGGGTTGCCCTTCTTGACCAGGAGCGAGACGCCGGAGGACATGTAGTCGACGAAGTCGACGCCCTTGCCGATCTTCTGGCCCTTGTCGTCGAGGCCCTCCTGGCGCTTCTTGTTGTCCGTCATCGAGGAGATCGCGACGTCCTGGCGGCCGGTCTCCAGGGAGGTGATCAGGCCGTCGAAGGTGCCGGAGGTGAACTGGAGCTTCACGCCGAGCTGCTTGCCGAGCGCCTCGGCGATGTCCGGGTCGACACCGACGATCTTGCCGTTGTCCACGAACTCCATCGGGGCGTAGGCGGTGTCCGAGCCGACCTTGATGACACCCGCGTCCTGGATCTTCTTCGGGAGCTTGGAGAAGAGCGGGGCGCTCTTGTCCGCCGTGCCCGAGCCGGAGGAGGACTTGTCGGTCTGGTCGCCACACCCGGTGAGGATCAGGGCGCCGGCGACCGCGATCGCGCCGACCGCGGCGATGCGGGACCGGGCGGCGGTCGTACGACGGGTGGTGCTTGCGGTCATGAGCTGGTTCCTCCGACGGGGGTGGAAAAGCATCCGAGAACAGGTCGAGCACGCACCATCGAGTGCCGCGACCTTGTGTGATTACGGCATCTTGCCATTCGGACTGGCGCATTCAGGGTGCCCGTGAGGTCAAAATCAGATAACGGGCGCCCCCGACTACCCAACAGGACTGCGGGCAAGGCCCCTCGGAGCCGCACAAACCGCCGTGACCTGGCATTTTCGCCTCACTATTTCCCGGTCGTCTCGCCTGCTGGACAGAGACCTTTGGACTTTTGGCCAAAACCGGGACAAGCAACCTACGATCGGTCCGGAATCGACTCGTCTGGGCGTGTGCTCTTCGGGTAGAACAGATCCTTACACCCCTCATCCGGGGCTCAGGGCGCGCGTGCGGCGCGCCCGCGCGTACGAACCTCCCCTCCGAGGAGACGGGTCAACCGTCGACGCGGAGTACGGACGCGGTGCCCGCCCACCCCTTAACCAGGAGTGGCCACCCTCAATGAACTCAAGGACTTAAGGGGTCACCCGAAGTGGCAGCCGAGATCGTCAACCCTCGCAGCGACAGTGCGACGGACAACAACCCCGACGCGGTGTTCGCACTGCACCGGGGCGGCAAGATGGCCATTCAGGCCACCGTGCCCGTCAAGGACAAGGATGACCTGTCCCTGGCCTACACGCCCGGCGTGGCGAAGGTGTGCACCGCCATCGCCGAGCAGCCCGAGCTCGTGAACGAGTACACCTGGAAGTCCAACGTGGTCGCCGTCGTCACCGACGGTACGGCCGTGCTCGGACTCGGTGACATCGGTCCCGAGGCCTCCCTCCCCGTCATGGAGGGCAAGGCGATCCTCTTCAAGCAGTTCGGCGGCGTGGACGCGGTGCCGATCGCGCTCGCGACCAAGGACACGGACGAGATCGTCGAGACGGTCATCCGTCTGGCGCCGTCCTTCGGCGGGGTGAACCTGGAGGACATCTCCGCCCCCCGCTGCTTCGAGATCGAGCGGCGCCTCCAGGAGGCGCTCGACATCCCGATCTTCCACGACGACCAGCACGGCACGGCCATCGTGACGCTGGCCGCCCTGCGCAACGCGGCCAAGCTCACCGGCCGCACCCTCGGCGACCTGCGCGCCGTGATCGCGGGCGCCGGCGCGGCGGGCATCGCCATCGCCAAGATCCTCGTGGACGCGGGCATCGGCGACGTCTGCGTCACCGACCGCAAGGGCGTCGTCTCGGCGGACCGCACCGACCTGACGGACGTCAAGGCGGAGATCGCGGGCCTGACCAACAAGACGGGCCGCAGCGGCACCCTGGAGGAGGCCCTCGCGGGCGCGGACGTCTTCATCGGCGTCTCCGGCGGCACCGTCGGCGAGGAGGCCGTGGCCACGATGGCGAAGAACTCCTTCGTCTTCGCCATGGCCAACCCGAACCCCGAGGTCCACCCCGACATCGCGCACAAGTACGCGGCGGTCGTGGCCACGGGCCGTTCGGACTTCCCGAACCAGATCAACAACGTGCTGGCCTTCCCGGGCATCTTCGCGGGCGCCCTGAAGGTCCGCGCGACCCGGATCACCGAGGGCATGAAGATCGCCGCCGCGGACGCCATCGCCGGCGTCGTGGGCGACGAGCTCGCCGCCGACTACGTGATCCCCTCGCCGTTCGACGAGCGCGTCGCCGAGGCCGTCACGGCCGCGGTCGCCGCGGCCGCGAAGGCCGACGGGGTGGCCCGCCTCGTCTGAGCGACGGGCGGGGCCCCGCGGGGCTGAACGGGTGAGGCCCGGCCGGAGTGATCCGGCCGGGCCTCTTCGTGTACACGGAGGGCCGCCGCGCAGGGGGACGCACCCTCCCCGCCCCCGAACGGGGAGGGGGACGTCACGGGTCCTTCGCCGCGGCCGGCCGTGGGCCTCCTCACCGGCTCGACCGGGCACGACCGGGCGCGACCGAGTACGAGCAGACGCGCGCGGAAAGAGCGCGCGAAGGGCGCCCCGGGAACGCGGGAGGAGTGTGCGGGGTACGTGACACGCTCATGACGAGCCACCGCATGGCCTGAATATTACCCCCATCCGAGGGCTGCCGATCTATTCCGTTTAGCCCTATGGGCCGGGCAAACCACATGGCACAGACGGTAGTTGGAGCAATCCACTCCGCTTCCGCTCCAGCCCCTCCGCGACCCCGCGCCCCTGGTCAGGGGCCCTACCGACCGGTAGCCTCTGGCGCCATGTTCGCTGCCTATGCCGCCCGAATCGACCGAGACCAGCCGCTGAACGGCCTTGAGCTGGGCGAACGCCCGGCCCCCGAGGCCCGCCCCGGCTGGGTGACCGTCAACGTCAAAGCCGCCTCGCTGAACCACCACGACCTGTGGTCCCTGCGCGGGGTGGGCCTCGACGCCGGCAAACTGCCCATGATCCTCGGCTGCGACGCGGCCGGCACCGACCAGGACGGCAACGAGGTCGTCCTGCACTCCGTGATCGGCCAGAGCGGCCACGGCGTCGGCCCGGACGAGCCCCGCTCGGTCCTGACCGAGCGCTACCAGGGGACCTTCGCCGAGCAGGTCAGCGTCCCGGCCTGGAACGTGCTGCGCAAGCCCGCCGAGCTCTCCTTCGCCGAGGCCGCCTGCATGCCGACGGCCTGGCTGACCGCGTACCGGATGCTCTTCACCAACGCCGGGGTCCGCCCCGGCGACTCCGTCCTCGTCCAGGGCGCGGGCGGCGGGGTCGCCACGGCCGCGATCGTCCTGGGCCGGGCGGCGGGCCTGCGGGTCTACGCCACCAGCCGGGACGAGGCCAAGCGCAAGCGCGCGGTGGAGCTCGGCGCCGTCGAGGCCTTCCCGCCGGGAGCCCGGCTCCCGCACCGGGTGGACGCCGTCATCGAGACGGTCGGCGCGGCCACCTGGTCCCACTCGGTCAAGTGCCTGCGCCCGGGCGGCACCCTGGTCATCTCGGGCGCCACCAGCGGCGACACCCCTCCACAGGGGGAGCTGCGCAGGATCTTCTTCCTGGAGCTGAAGGTCGTCGGCTCGACGATGGGCACCAAGGACGAGCTGGAGGACCTCCTGGCCTTCTGCGCGACCACCGGGGTGCGCCCGGTCATCGACGAGGTCCTCCCGCTGGACCGGGCCCGCGAGGGCTTCGAACGCCTCGAATCCGGCGACCTGTTCGGCAAGATCGTCCTCACGGTCTGAGCGGGCGGCCCGGCCCCCGGCTTGTCAATCAGGGTTGACACCCCTCCCGTGTCAACCTAGATTGACACGCATGACCGAAGCCACCGATCTCGCCACACGGGCCGGAGACCGGGACCCCCGCGTGGGCCTGCGTGCCGTGGCCGCCCTCCGCAGGCTGCTGGAGCAGCTGGAGGCCGTCCAGGTACGCAGCGCCCGCGCCCAGGGCTGGTCCTGGCAGGAGATCGCCGCCGAACTCGGCGTCAGCCGGCAGGCCGTCCACAAGAAGCACGGGAGGCTGTGATGTTCGAACGCTTCACCTCGGACGCGCGCGACGCGGTGGCGGGCGCCGTCGCCCAGGCCGTCGCGGCCGGGTCCGACACCGTCACCGAGGAACACCTGCTGCTGTCCCTGCTCGATCGGGGCGCACTCGACGCCCTCGGCGTCGACGGCTCCGCGCTGACCGCCGACCTGGAGGCGACCCGCCGCCGGGGCGGGATCTCCAGGGCCGACGAGGAGGCCCTGGCGGGCCTGGGCATCGACCTCTCGGAGATCGTCTCCCGGATCGAGGAGACCCACGGCGAGGGCGCCCTCACGGCCCCCGCGCCCCGCAGGCGGGGCCTCGGCGCCTCCCTCCGCGAGGTCCTGGGCCGCCCCGGACCCAAGCGGCGCCACTTCCCCTTCACCCAGGGCGCCAAGAAAACCCTGGAACAGGCCCTGCGCATCACCCTGGGCCGCAAGGACCCCTCCATCGGCACCCCGCACCTGCTCCTGGCCCTGCTCACCCGCCCCGGCACGGTCTCCGAGGTCCTCGCGGACCACGGAGTGACGTACGCGCGGGTGGAGACCGCCCTGGCGGCCTGACGGCGCGGCTACGCGCCCGTCCGCAGGCCCGCCTCGATCCGGGCGGCCGCGGCCGCCCGATGGGCCCGGGCCTCCGACAGCTGGGCCGGGGTGACGCCGTGGTCGCGGGCCGCGTCACGGACGTCGTCGCGGAAGCGGTCCAGCAGCCGGTCCAGGTCGCGCGCCGGATCGGCGGTCGGCGCCAGGTCCTCCGCCCAGGCCGAACCCGAGGGCCCGGGGGCGGTGGGCGCCTCGGGGGCGGCGGAGGCCCCGTTGCCCAGCCAGGCCCCGGCGATGCTGCCGAACACCCCGCCCGTCTTGCTGAACTGCTCCTGGAGCTGCGCGGCGATCCGCTGCACCTCCTCGCGGGCCCGCTCCTGCGCCTCCTTGGCCTGGCGGCGGGCCTGCTGGGCCTCCTCGCGGGCCCGGCGGCTCTCGTCCTTGGCCCGGCGGGCCTGCTCCTTCCACTCCTGGCGGGCCTTGCGGAGCTCCTCCTTGGCGGCCTTCCAGGACTCGTCCTCGACCTGCGTCGCCGAGGCGTTGGCGGCGGCCAGCATCTCGCGCCGCAGATCACCGGCGGCGCCCCGGACGTCGTCGCGGATCTCGGCGGCCAGTTCGGAGACCGAGTCGCGGATCTCCAGCTCCAGGTCGGCCAGTTCACCGCCGCGGTCGGCCAGTTCGGCCCGCCCCGCCTCGGTGATCGAGTACACCTTGCGCCCGCCCTCGGTCGCGTACGTGACGAGCCCCTCGGCCTCCAGCTTCGCCAGCCGCGGGTACACGGTGCCGGCGGAGGGCGCGTACAGCCCCTGGAAGCGCTCCTCCAGCAGCCGGATCACCTCGTAGCCGTGGCGGGGCGCCTCGTCGAGCAGCTTGAGGAGGTAGAGGCGGAGACGGCCGTGGGCGAAGACGGGCGGCATGTCAGAGCACCTTCTTGTCGAGCTGGAGGGGGGCCGGGGCCTCGGCGTCGGCCTGCGGGCGGCGCAGGACGGCGATGGACCCGGAGACGGTGGTGGCCCGCAGCGTGCCGGAGCCCTTGCCGAGGGTGCCGGTGATCCGCTTCGCGCCCAGCTGCCCGGTGACGCGCAGGTCCTCGAAGGCGTTGGAGACGCTGCCGGTCGCCGTGTTGGCCTCGACCTTGGCGTCGGCGGGGTGCGGCAGGCGGATGGCGACCTGGCCGGAGACGGAGTTGAGGAAGATGTCCACCGGCTTGGGGTCCGCCCCCTCGGCGGCGAGGTCGATGAGCATGTCGCCGCTGACCGAGTCGGCCCGTACGCTGCCGCCCGCGCCGTCGACGACGGTCAGCCCGCCGGAGACCGAGTGGAAGCCGAGCTCACCGGTGACGGACTGCACCTCGACGCTGCCGGACACGGTGTGCGCCTTGACCCGCCCTGACAGGCCGACCAGGGTCGCGTCGCCCGAGACCCCGTTGACGTCGGTGGCACCGGAGATGCCGGAGACGAACGCGGTCGCGCTGACGGTGGCCAGCTGCACGGCGGTGGCGGCGGGCACGGTCAGCGTGACGGTCACGCTGCGCTCCCAGGCCTTGCGCCCGTCGGGGGAGGAGCCGGACCAGGCCTTCCAGGGCTTGCCCTCGAACCACTTCTTGAACCCCTGGGTGCCGTTCCAGGGCAGGTCCTCGTAGGACACCGTGAGCGTGCCGCCCTCCTGCACCACGTGCAGCGGGGGCCCGTCGACCGCGCCGACCTCCAGCCGGGCGGGGCCGTCCTCGGCGGCCACGACGTTCACGGTGCCGCCCACCACCCGGACCCGGAGCTCCGTGACGGGCTGCTCGAAGGTGAGCCGCTGGGGTGCGGGGACGGACCAGGTCGTCTGCTCAGGCATGGTGCTGCTCCTCCTCGTGGGCTGACGCACGCAACATATCGCGTCTTCTGAAGAACACGATATATCGCGGTGTCGCGAAGTCAAGCACACGACACGGGCACGCCGTCGGGTCCCTTCGGGGGGCGGGCATGGGTAAGCCCCGCTCACCCGCCTCTCAGGGCGGGGCGGGGGCGGGGCGGGATTCCGCGGGGCGCGGCCGCGCCCTAGGCCACCAGGAGGGAGCTCCCCTGACGGGAGAGCCAGGCACGGTACGGAGGTGTGCCCAGGGCCGCCTCGCGGTAGGCGTCGCGGAGGTCGTCGTAGGCCTCCGGGTGTTCGCCGGGGCGGGTGGCCAGCAGGAGGCGCACCGCCAGGGGGTCGCCCGCGAGGGGGCGGATCGCCATGTCGTCGCGGGGGCCCGACGTCGGCTGGCACGGGGCCACCGCCTCGCCGGAGACGATCAGCGACGAGGCCGTGTGGTAGTCGGCGTGCAGGACCTGCGGGGTCAGGCCGGCGCTGGCGAACACCCGCCGCAGGCCGTCCCATTCGCCGTCGACCGAGGGGTCCACCGTCCAGCGGTCCCCGGCCAGGTCCTGTAACTCCACCACCGGCGACCGGGCGGCCGGGTGGTCCAGGGACATGGACACGAACTGCGGCTCGCGCTCCATCAGCACCCGCAGTTCCAGCCCGCCCGGCACGCGCAGCGGGCTGCCCTCGACCTCGTGCACGAAGGCCACGTCGAGCTGTCCGGCGGCGGTCATCCGCAGCAGCGCGTTGGCCGAGACGTCGACCACCAGCGTGGTCTCCGTCTCCGGCGCACGCCGGTGCAGCCGGCGCAGCCACCCCGGCAGCGCCCGGCTGGCGGTCGAGCCGATCCTGAGCCGGGGGCCGTGCGCGGCGGCCCGCGCCTCGGCGACCAGGGCGGCCATCTCGGCGAGGAGCGGCCGCGCCCGCCCGAGTACCGTGCGCCCGAAGGGAGTCGGCCGGCAGCCGGTGCGCTCCCGCAGGAACAGTTCGCCTTCCAGGGCCCGTTCGATCCGGCGCAGCTGCGTCGTCAGGGAGGGCTGGCTCACGCCGAGTTGCCGGGCGGCCTTGTGCAGGCTGCCGGCGTCGGCGATGGCGCACAGCGCGCGCAGGTGCCTCACCTCGAGCTCCATGACCTGAGGGTAGGCGGGCCCCAGGGGGCCGCACCAGCCGCCGATAGCCCCCCGAATCCCGCCATTCTCACGCTAGTTGACCAAGGTAAATCTCTCCGAAACCTCCCGATAGGGCGGTGTTATCGGGCTCTGACATCATCCGCCGGCCCCTTCCGCTCCCGCAGACTCCGGTACCGGATGACCCATCCACCCCCCACCGCACCACCTGATGAGTAGGAGCCCCCCACATGCGCCACTCCCGCAGGACCATGCTGTCCGTCGCCTCCGTCGCCCTCGGTGTCGCCGCCGCGCTCGGCGGCGTCGTCCCCACCGCCACGGCCGCGACCCCGGCGGGCGGCAGCCCGGCGAGCTACGCCGCGTACGAGCGCTCGCCGGAGAACCAGGCGGCGAACAAGGCGTTCTTCGAGGCCGTCCAGCGCGCGGTCGCCGAGCAGCGTGCCGCGAACCCGAGCGCCGCGGCCGTCGTCACCGTCACCTACAACACCCGCAACGCGCCCAGCTTCCGTACCCAGATAGCCAACTCGACCCGCATCTGGAACGGTTCGGTCGCCAACGTGAAGCTGCAGGAGGTGTCCTCGGGCGGGAACTTCTCGTACTACGAGGGCAACGACTCGCGCGGCTCGTACGCGAGCACGGACGGGCACGGCCGGGGTTACATCTTCCTCGACTACGCCCAGAACCAGCAGTACAACTCCACCCGCGTGACGGCGCACGAGACCGGGCACGTGCTGGGCCTGCCGGACCACTACTCGGGTCCGTGCAGCGAGCTGATGTCGGGCGGCGGTCCGGGCACCTCGTGCACCAACCCGAACCCGAACAGCGCCGAGCGCTCGCGCGTCAACCAGCTGTGGGCCAACGGCCTGGTGGCCTCGGGCCTCGGCACCAAGGGCTGAGCCCGGGGGTCGGGCGCAGGCGCCCGCGGAGGGTCATCCCTCCGCGGGCGTCCGCCCGGTCAGCGCCTGACGTCGTACGAGGTGACGACCTGGCCGCCGCCGAAGGCGGTGCAGCCGGTCAGCTCCAGCGCGCGCACCCCGAAGCCGGCGCGGGACATGGGCATGCCGGTGCCGGCCACGACCGGGTAGGTCTTGACGATGTACTCGTCGATCTCGTCGACGAGCTGCGCCGCGAGGTCGGCGCCCCCGCACAGCCAGATGCCGAGCCCTTCGCGCTCCTTGAGCTCGCGGACCCGGGCGGCGATGTCCCCGCTGATCAGGCGCACGTCGGCGGCGGGCGCTTCGGCGAGGGAGCGCGAGACGACGTACTGCTCCGGGAAGTGGCCGTAAGGGCTGGTCATACCGGCCTTGAGGCCCGGCTCGTAGGTGCCCCGGCCCATGATCACCGCGTCGAAGCGCTTGGGCGCGACGTCGGCGAGGCCGAGGTGGGCGCGGCCGGCGGAGGCGATCGTCTCGGGGTATTCGGCGATCAGGTGTCCGAGGAACTCCTGGTCGACGTGGGCGTACATGAAATCGGCATCTCCGTCCGGGGCTCCGATGAAGCCGTCGACGGTGGTGGCGATGAAGTACGTGAGCTTGCGCAAGCGAGATCTCTTCCGTTCGGGACCGCCGCCGGGCGTCCGGGGGCGTGACAGTTAAAGTACTTCACCTGAAGTGGTTAGACAAGGGCCGGCCCCCTCCACCCCCGCGGCTTGCGCCACATCGGCCACATCAGCGGGCCCTCCGGCAGTCGCACCGGCTCACCGGTGAGCTCCCAGCCCAGCCGTTCGTACAGCCGCACGCTCCGCTCGCTGCTCGCCTCCAGGTACGCGGGGACCCCCTCCCGGTCGCAGCGCTCCAGCACCGGCCGGATCAGCTCCGTACCCAGCCCCTCGCCCTGCCGGCCGGGCGCGACCGCGATCATCAGCAGGTATTCGTGCTCCTCGGCGGTGGGGTGCACCGCCCCGGTGAGCCGTCCGACCAGCTCGCACCGCTCGTTGTCGGGGTCGGCCTCGGCGCGCATCCTGGCCGGCACCTCATCGTCCCCCTCGGGCTCGCCGGCCGGGATCCGCAGCCACAGCGCGGCCGCCGAGCCGTCCGCCGCGCAGTCGATCCGGCCCTCGGCCAGCGCCACGTCCACGAAGACCCCGAGGAACCTGCCGTGGACGGCGGCGCGGTGCGCGGGATCGGGGAAGACCCAGGAGCTGACCGGGTCGGTGCGGAAGGCCTCGTCCAGCAGGCGCGCGACGGCGTCCCGGTCCGACTGATCCGCCTGGCGTATCTCCAGCACCACAGGTCACACCCTTCACTCACGTGTCAACTACCGCAAGTGATCCTAGAGTTGGCCGCAGTGCGCGGAAAGGCTCGTTCCGGCACCCCGCGGTGCCGGAACGAGCCTCCCCCCGTTCTCCTCCCCCGCCGCTACCGCGTGCGGCGGGTCACGAACTCCGCGAGTGCCAGCAGCCCGCCCGCGGCCGCCACGTCCGGCACCGCGCGGGACAGCTCCTGCACCGCCCGGCCCATCCGGTCGCCGGCGTGGGCCTGGGCCCAGTCGCGGCCGCCGGCCCGCTCCACGGCCCGGGCGGCCCGCTCCACGTCGCCGTCCCCGGCCATGGAGCCGGCGTACAGGGCGGCGAGCTCCTCCCCGGACTCGGTGCCCGAGGTGAGGGCGGCCACGACCGGGAGGGACTTCTTGCGGGCGAGCAGGTCGGCCCCGGCGGGCTTGCCGGTGTGCCCGGGGTCCCCCCAGATGCCGATCAGGTCGTCGATCAGCTGGAAGGCCAGCCCCGCCTCCCGGCCGAAGGCGTCCATCGCCTCGACCTCCTCGGGCCCGGCCCCCGCGTAGAGCGCGCCGACCGCGCACGCGCAGCCCAGGAGGGCGCCGGTCTTGGCCGTGGCCATGGCCAGGCACTCCTCCAGCGAGACGGACGCGCGCCGTTCGAAGGCGCAGTCCGCCTGCTGCCCGGCGCACAGTTCGACGATGCAGGCCGCGAGGCGCGCCGAGGCGCGCGCCGAGGCCGGGTGCGGGTCGTCGGCGAGCAGCTTGAGGGCGAGCGCCATCATGGCGTCGCCCGCGAGGAGGGCGTCCGGGATCCCGAAGACGGTCCAGGCGGTGGCCCGTCCCCGCCGGCGGGCGTCGTTGTCGATGACGTCGTCGTGCAGCAGCGTGAAGTTGTGCGCGAGCTCCACGGCGGCCGCCGCCCGGACCACGGACTCCGGGCTGCCCTGGGGGCCGCCGAGGGCCCGCGCCGAGGCGAGGACCAGGGCCGGGCGGATGGCCTTGCCCGCGCCGACGGCGGCCGGGCTGCCGTCCTCGTGCTCCCAGCCGAAGTGGTACATCGCCACCCGCCGGGTGAGGGCGGGCAGGCTCTCCACGGCCCTGCGCAGTTCCGGGTCAACCGCTTCCCTCGTGCCGTCCAGGAGGGCGGCCGCCTCCTGTCCCTCGCTCGCGGCGATGGCGTTCGCGGTCATCAGCGCCAGCGGCCGATCTCGACGTTCTCCAGTACGCCGAGCGCGTCGGGGACGAGCACGGCGGCGGAGAAGTAGGCGGTGACCAGGTAGGACATGATCGCCTGCTCGCTGATGCCCATGAAGCGCACCGACATGCTCGGCTCGATCTCGTCGGGGATGCCCGGCTGGTGGAGCCCGATCACGCCCTGGTTCTCCTCGCCGGTGCGCATGCAGAGGATGGACGTGGTCCGGGCGTCGCTGACCGGGATCTTGTTGGACGGGAAGATGGGCACGCCCCGCCAGGCCGGCACCCGGGTCCCGGCGACGTCGACCGTCTCGGGGTAGAGGCCGCGCTTGTTGCACTCGCGGCCGAAGGCGGCGATGGCCTTGGGGTGGGCGAGGAAGAGGTTCGAGTCGCGGCGCATGCTGAGCAGCGCGTCGAAGTCGTCCGGGGTGGGCGCGCCGTCGTGGGGCTGGACGCGCTGGTCGTAGTCGGCGTTGTGGAGCAGGCCGAAGTCGGGGTTGTTGAGCATCTCGTGCTCCTGGCGCTCCCGGAGCGCCTCGACCGTGAGCCGCAGCTGCTGCTCGGTCTGGTTCATCGGGTGGTTGTAGAGGTCGGCGACGCGGGTGTGGACGCGCAGGACCGTTTGTGCAATGGAGAGTTCGTACTCGCGGGGGCGCGCCTCGTAGTCGACGAAGGTGCCGGGGAGGACGGCTTCGCCGTGGTGGCCGGCGGAGAGGTCGATGGCGGCCTCGCCGTACGGGTTGGCGTGCCGCTCGGGCTGTGTCCGCACCCCTTCCACGTGGGCGCGGAGGGCGGGGACGCGGTCGGCGAGGAGCTGGAAGTCCTGGCGGGTCAGGACGAGGGCGGTGCCGGGGGTGGCGGCGCGCGCCGTGTACTCCCAGATGGCCTCCTCGTCGGTGAGGGCGTCCTCGCCGAAGTAGGCGCCGTCGGCGACGGTGCGCAGGACGGCGTCGTCGCCGTAGGGGCCGGGGCCGATCTGGTCGATGCGGCCGTGGGCGAGGAGGAAGACCTGGTCGGAGGGGCTGCCGAAGGAGGTGAGCTCCTGGCCGGCCTCGAAGTCGACCTGGCGGCAGCGCGCGGCGAGTTCGGTGAGGACCTCTTCGTCGGTGTAGTCGCGCAGCAGGGGCAGTTCGCCGAGTTCGGCGGGGATGACCTGGACCCGGCTGCCGGTCTTGACGAACTCCACGATGCCGTTGCCGACGCTGTAGCTGAGGCGGCGGTTGAGGCGGTAGGTACCGCCCTGGACGGAGACCCACGGGAGCATCTTCAGGAGCCACCGCGAGGTGATCTCCTGCATCTGCGGGGCGGACTTGGTGGTGCTGGCCAAGTTCCGCGCGGCCGCGGTGCCGAGACTGCGCTGCGGTGTCTGGGCTTCGGATTCGGAGCCCGCCTGGACCGACATGTCTTCGCCTTTCGATCACTCCATGGTCTGCGGTAGAGAAGCCTTTCAGCACGCAATGCGGTCAGACCATTACACAAAAGGGTGGGACTACTCCCGGCCGGACTGGGCAGCATCGAAGGTTCAGCGGGTTCCCGAATCGGCGGGCTCCTTAACTTGCATCTTCAATGCCAGTTTTCCTACCCTGATGCCATGCGGCTGACCCGATTCACCGACCTGGCGCTGCGCGTCCTGATGCGCCTGGCGGTCGAGGACACGGAACTCCCGACCACCCGCGAGGTGGCGGCGACCATGGAGGTCCCGTACACCCACACCGCCAAGGTGGTCGCCCGGCTCCAGCACCTGGGCCTCGTCGAGGCGCGGCGCGGCCGCGGCGGCGGGCTGGCGCTCACGGCGGCCGGACGCGCCGCCTCGGTGGGCGGCGTGGTGCGCGAGCTGGAGGGCGAGGGCGACGTCGTGGACTGCGACGGGACCACCCCCTGCCCGCTGCGCGGGGCGTGCGTCCTGCGCGGCGCGCTGCGCCGGGCCCAGGAGGCCTTCTTCGCCGCACTGGACCCGCTGACGGTGGACGAGCTGGTGGCGGCCCCGACAGGCCCCCTCCTCCTCGGCCTCTCGGGGACCGTCCGGACGCCGGCCGACTAGCCCCCGGACGGATCCCCACCCCGGGCCGGAGCACCGCACCCGGCGGAGCGCCCCACCGCACGACCTTTAATACGAACCTCAGATACCAATTAGCCACTCACGCGAGGAGCCCCCATGCTGTCCGAGAAGTCGGCCGCGACCGTACGCGCCACCCTGCCCGCCGTCGGGGCGGCCATCGGCGACATCACGGAGCTGTTCTACGAGAAGCTGTTCGCGGCCCACCCGGCGCTCCTGCGCGACCTCTTCAACCGGGGCAACCAGAGCGCGGGCCTCCAGAAGCAGGCCCTCGCCGGGTCCATCGCGGCCTTCGCGACCCACCTGCTGGAGCACCCGGACACCCGCCCGGACGTGATGCTCGGCCGCATCGCCCACAAGCACGCCTCCCTCGGCGTCACCCGCGAGCAGTACCCGGTCGTCCACCGGCACCTCTTCGAGGCCATAACCGAGATCCTCGGAGAGGCCGTCACCCCCGAGGTCGCCGAGGCCTGGGACGAGGTCTACTGGCTGATGGCCAACGCCCTCATCGCCGCCGAGGAGCGCCTCTACGCCGAACAGCGGGTCCTGGCCGGGGACGTCTGGCGGGAGTGGACCGTGGCCGCGCGCGTCGAGGAGACCGCCGACTGCACCACCTTCCACCTCGTCCCCGCCGACGGCGCCCCGGCCCCGGGCTTCAAGCCCGGCCAGTACGTGTCCGTCCAGACCGAGCTCCCCGACGGCGCCCGCCAGATCCGCCAGTACAGCCTCTCCAGCGCCCCCGGCTCCCCCGTCCGCTCGATCACCGTCAAGCGGGTCCACGGCGGCCCCGGTCCCGACGGCGAGGTCTCCCACCACCTCCACGCGCACGTCCGCACCGGCGACACCCTGCGCGTCTCCGCCCCCTACGGCGACCTCGTCCTGCGCGACTCCGCCGCGCCCGTCCTGCTCGCCTCCGCCGGCATCGGCTGCACCCCGATGCTCTCGATGCTGGAGCACCTGGCCGAGACCGGCCACCCCGCCCCCGTCACCGTCGTCCACGCCGACCGCACCCCGGCGGACCACGCGCTGCGCACCGACCACCGCGCCCTGGCCCTCAAGCTCCCCGGCGCCTCGGCCCGCTTCTGGTACGAGTCGGACGCCGAACCGGGCGACGCGACCGGATTCCTCGACCTCGGCGCCACCCCGGTCGCCCCCGGCACCCAGGCCTACCTCTGCGGCCCGCTCCCCTTCATGCGGTCGGTGCGCGAGCAGCTCCTCGCCCGGGGGGTCCTCGCGGCCGACATCCACTACGAGGTCTTCGGCCCGGACCTCTGGCTCGCCTCGGCGTGACGCCTGGCCGAAACACGCCCTAGGCGCGGAAGGGCCGCTTCCACTACACCGGTACGTAACGAACCGAGCACGCACCGTAAGGGAGGCGGCCATGTCCGCACCCATGTCCGCGGACCGCTTCATCAACGCCCTGCGCGCCGAAGGGCTGACCGTCGTCGAGGTCGGCAACTGGCGCACGCACAACCGCAACCACAAGGGCCCCTGGGGACCCGTACACGGGGTGATGATCCACCACACCGTCACCCACGGCACCGCCTACACCGTCGAACTCTGCCGGGACGGGGACCGCGCCCTGCCCGGCCCGCTCTGCCACGGGGTCATCACCAAGGACGGCCGCGTCCACCTCGTCGGCTACGGCCGCGCCAACCACGCCGGGGCCGGCGACTCCGACGTCCTGGCGGCGGTCGTCGCGGAACGCCGCCTCCCCCCGGACCACCACGCGGACACCGACGGCAACCGCTACTTCTACGGCTTCGAGTGCGAGAACCTCGGCGACGGCCACGACCCCTGGCCGCCCGTCCAGCTCGACGCCGCCACCCGCGCGGCGGCGGCCCTGTGCCGCGTCCACGACTGGGGCGCCCGCTCGGTCATCGGCCACCTCGAATGGCAGCCCGGCAAGATCGACCCCAGGGGCTTCACGATGGACTGGCTCCGCGAACGGATCGCCGACCGCCTCAAGTGACAATGGGCCGGTGACCCACCCCGAACTGCGCCCGCGCCCGCCGTCCCCCCTCGTCGAGGCGGCCGACGAGCGCTTCACCGCGCACGGGGTACGGCTCCTCCTCAAGCGGGACGACCTCGTCCACCCGGAGCTGCCCGGCAACAAGTGGCGCAAACTCGCCCCCAACCTCCGGGCGGCCCTGGAGGCGGGCCACGGCCGGATCGTCACCTTCGGCGGCGCCTACTCCAACCACCTCCGCGCCACGGCCGCCGCCGGACGGCTGCTCGGCCTGGAGACGGTCGGCGTCGTCCGGGGCGACGAGCTCGCGGACCGCCCCCTCAACGACTCCCTGGCCCGCTGCGCGGCGGACGGCATGCGGCTGTGCTTCGTCACGCGTTCGGAGTACCGGCGCAAGGCGGACCCGGAGGTCCTGGCCCGCCTGCTGACCGCCGCCGGGGCCGAGGAGGCGTACGTGGTCCCGGAGGGCGGCAGCAACGCCCTCGCCCTCACCGGGTGCGCGGAACTGGGCCGCGAGCTGCGGGACGTCTGCGACGTAGCGGCGGTGGCCTGCGGCACGGGCGGCACCCTGGCCGGCCTCGCCGCGGGCCTGTTCCCCGCCCAGCGGGCCCTGGGCGTCCCGGTCCTGGCCGGGGGCTTCCTGGGGGCGGAGATACGTTCCCTCCAGGCGCGGGCCTTCGGCGGCCCGGCCGGCTCCTGGACCCTGGCCGAGGGCCACGACCACGGCGGCTACGCCCGCGTCCCCCGGCCGCTGGAGGAGTTCGCCCGGGACTTCGAGGCCCGCCACGGCCTCCCGGTGGAGCGCGTCTACGTGGCGAAGCTCCTCTGGGCCCTGACCGCCCTCACCCGCGCGGGCGCCTTCCCCCGGGGCACCAGGCTGGCGGCGGTGGTGACGGGGCGGCCGTAGGGGCGGGCCTCAGCCCGTCTCCTCGCGGTAGGCCGCCGCCTCCTCCAGGTCCAGCCTGCGCAGCAGTCCCCGCAGCATCTCGTCGTCGATGCGGCGCTGGTCGCGGAGGGTGACGAAGACCTCCCGTTCCGCCTCGATCATCTCGCGGGCCAGTCTGCGGTAGACGTCGTCCGCCGACTCGCCCGTCACCGGGTTGACCTCGCCCAGCCGCTCCCACACCGCGTTGCGGCGGCGTTCCAGGACCGTGCGCAGCCGGTCCGCCAGCGGCGGCGGCAGGGTGCTGTTCTCCGGGGCCTCCAGGAGTTCCGCGAGCCGCTCCTCCGCCGCCCGGGAGGCCTCGCTCTGGGCCTGGGCCTCCGCGAGGGTCTCCGCCTGGGCGTCGCGCGGCGGCAGCCGCAGCATCCGGATCAGGGGCGGCAGGGTCAGGCCCTGCACCACGAGCGTGCCGATCACCGTCGTGAACGTGAGGAACAGGATCAGGTTGCGGTGCGGCACGCTCATCGGCACCGAGAAGGCGATCGCCAGGGAGACCACGCCCCGCATCCCGGCCCAGCCCACGACCACCGGGGACTTCCAGTCGGTGTCGGGCTCCCGCGTGCGGATCCGCTCCGACACCCATCTCGGCATGAAGGTCGCCGGGAACACCCACGCGAACCGGGCCACCACCACGGCGAGGAAGACCGCCACCGCGTACCAGGCGGCCGCGATCCCCTCGTACTCGCCGAGGCCCTTCAGGACCACCGGCAGCTGGAGGCCGATCAGGGCGAAGACCACCGACTCCAGGACGAACGCGACGACCTTCCACACCGCCTCCTCCTGGAGCCGGGTGGCGAAGTCGACCTGCCAGTTCCGGTGCCCCAGGTAGAGCGCGACGACGACCACGGCCAGGACGCCCGACGCGTGCACCCGCTCGGCGGCCGCGTAGGCCACGAAGGGGATCAGCAGGGACAGCGTGTTCTGGAGCAGGGGCTCCCGCAGCCGCTTCCTCAGCTGGTGGATCGGGACCATCAGCAGCAGGCCCACCCCGACGCCGCCGACCGAGGCCAGCAGGAACTCGGCGACCCCGCCCGCCCAGCCGGCGCCGACCCCGACGGCGGCGGCCAGGGCCACCTTGTAGGCGGTGATGGCGGTGGCGTCGTTCACCAGGGACTCGCCCTGGAGGATGGTCGTCACCCGGTTCGGCAGTCCCAGCCGCCGGGCGATCGCGGTCGCCGCGACCGCGTCGGGCGGGGCCACGACCGCGCCCAGCACCAGCGCCACCGGCAGGCTCACCCCGGGCACGAGCAGGTACGTCACCCAGCCCACCGCGAGCGTCGCGAAGAGCACGTAGCCCACCGACAGCAGGGCGATCGGCCGCAGGTTGGCCCGCAGGTCCAGGTAGGAGCTGTCCACCGCCGCCGTGTGCAGGAGCGGCGGGAGCAGCAGCGGCAGCACGATGTGCGGGTCGAGGGCGTACGAGGGCACCCCCGGCACGTAGGCCGCGACGAGTCCCACGGCGACCAGCAGCAGCGGCGCCGGCACCGGCGTGCGCCGGGCCGCACCCGCCACGGCGGCACTGCCCGCCACCAGCGCCACCAGCGGCAATACCTCCATCGAAGATCCATCCCCATCCGTCGTCGCCGATGTCGCGTCCGCAGCCTGCCCGTAACCTGGCCATCATGAGCGAGTGCACCCACGTTGCCGAACTGCCGCGCCCCGAGCCCGTCCCGCATGCGTTGACCTGCCCGGAATGTGAGGTGCTCGGGAGTCATCCGGTGCAGCTGCGGATGTGCCTGGGGTGCGGGTACGTGGGCTGTTGTGACAGCTCTCCCCACCGGCACGCCACCGCGCACCACCAGGACACGGGCCATCCGGTGATGCGCAGCTTCGAACCGGGCGAGACGTGGCGCTGGTGTTTCGTCGACGGTTCGATCGTCTGAAGCGGGGTAGTTCAACCCTCCGCCGGTTCCCCCGAATTGGGCCCGCAGACCCCTAGCCACTGTGCGTACTCATGGGTTTACCATCAGTCACTGCACGGAGGTGGGGTCGGCCCGGTCGCTCCACGGCGGGCGTCATGAGGCGTCACGAGGGGTGCCGCGACACGATCGCCCGGATCGCGATAGCGTCACCGGCGAACAGAGCTCGTACCACCTTGGAGGTGAGGGTGTCCCAGATCGCAGGCGAGCCCGGGACCCAGGACTTCGTGGAAGTCCGGCTGCCGGCTGCGGGTGCCTACCTGTCGGTGCTGCGAACGGCCACGGCCGGTCTCGCGGCACGGTTGGACTTCACCCTCGACGAGATCGAGGACCTCCGCATCGCTGTGGACGAGGCCTGCGCGATCCTGCTCCAGCAGGCCGTGCCGGGCTCCGTGCTCAGCTGCGTCTTCCGGTTGATCGACGATTCACTGGAAGTGACCGTCTCCGCGCCCACCACCGACGGGCGCGCGCCGGAGCGGGACACGTTCGCGTGGACCGTGCTGTCGGCGCTGGCCGGCAAGGTCGAGGCGACGGTCGAGGACAACCGGACGGTGAGCATCAGCCTCTACAAACAGCGCGGCGCGGGGCCAGGCCCGGCGTGAGCGGCGGGGAGATCCCGGTGCGGGGCGGGGATCGGCCCCGGGTAAGGCATGAGGTCGACGGCGGCATCCCGGAGCAGCACCACGCCCGGCCGCACCCGGCTGACGCGGATGCGGAAGACGGCTTTTTGGACTCGGCGGAGCGACGGGCGGGCCCTATGAGCGAGAACCAGCACGACCAACCGCAGCCACCGGAGGCCCCGGAGGTGCCGGACGAGGCGCAGGTGGCGCTGCCGGACCCGCGGGACCGCAGTGGCGCGCGGGCCCTGTTCTTCGAGCTGCGCGAGCTGCCCGAGGGATCCCCGGAGCGGGCGGAGCTGCGCAACCGGCTGGTGCGGATGCACCTGCCGCTGGTCGAGCACCTGGCACGGCGGTTCCGCAACCGCGGTGAGCCGCTGGACGACCTGACCCAGGTGGCGACCATCGGCCTGATCAAGTCGGTGGACCGGTTCGATCCGGACCGGGGGGTGGAGTTCTCGACGTACGCCACCCCGACGGTGGTGGGCGAGATCAAGCGGCACTTCCGCGACAAGGGCTGGGCGGTGCGGGTGCCCCGGCGCCTTCAGGAGCTGCGGCTCTCGCTGACCACGGCGACGGCGGAGCTGTCGCAGCAGCACGGCCGCTCCCCCACGGTGCACGAGCTGGCCGAGCGGCTGGGGATCTCGGAGGAGGAGGTGCTGGAGGGGCTGGAATCGGCCAACGCCTACAGCACGCTCTCGCTGGACGTGCCGGACACGGACGACGAGTCGCCCGCGGTGGCGGACACGCTGGGCTCGGAGGACGAGGCGCTGGAGGGCGTCGAGTACCGGGAGTCGCTGAAGCCGCTGCTGGAGGGGCTGCCGCCGCGGGAGAAGCGGATCCTGCTGCTGCGCTTCTTCGGGAACATGACCCAGTCGCAGATCGCCCAGGAGGTCGGCATCTCCCAGATGCACGTCTCCCGGCTGCTGGCCCGCACGCTGGCGCAGCTGCGCGACAAGCTCCTCGTGGAGGAGTGAGCGCGGGAGCGGCGCGGAGCGGAGGTGGGGTTATCGGGCCTGGTCTACGGGTCCGATGCCCAGCGCCTCGGTCGCCGTCGGGTTCACCAGGAGCGCGGTGACGGCCACCGCCGCCAGGGCGAGGGCCACGGCGGCGGCGGTCATCGCCCCGCCGGTGGTCCACAGGGTCCAGGCGACGGGAAGGGCCATCAGCTGGGTGATCAGCGCGGGGCCCCGGCTCCAGCGGCGGCCCAGGCGCAGCCCGCGCGCCGCGATCAGCGGGAGCGCGGCGAGGGCGAGCAGGGTGACCCCGCCGGTCTCGGCCTGCTGCGGGGAGTCGGGGTGGCCGGCGATGCCGACGAACAGCATGTAGACGCCGAGGCCGGCGAGGGCGAGGCCCTCCAGCGCGGTCAGCACGGCGGCGGCGGTCAGCCGGCCGGGCAGCGCCCCGGGCTCCGGGGCTGCGGTGCCGGCGGGGGTCGCGGGACCGGCGGTGGACGCGGCGGGGGTGCGGGGGCTCGGCTTCTTGCTCACCCCAGCAGGGTAGCCGCGGCGGGCCCGGCCCGGAGGGGGACGGTCGGTAGGGGACGGGTGCGCGGGGGTGGGTAGTCTGGCGACCATGCGTGCACTTCTCGTGGCCAACCCAGCAGCGACGACCACCAGTGCGCGCACGCGCGACGTCCTGACCCACGCCCTGGCCAGCGAGATGAAGCTGGAGGCGGTGACCACCGAGTACCGGGGGCACGCCCGCGACCTGGGGCGCAAGGCCGCGCACGAGGGGCTGGACCTCGTGGTGGCGCTGGGCGGTGACGGTACCGTCAACGAGGTGGTGAACGGGCTGCTGCACGACGGCCCGGACCCGGAGAACCTGCCGCGGCTGGCGGTGGTGCCGGGCGGTTCCACGAACGTCTTCGCCCGTGCGCTCGGCCTGCCGAACGATTCGGTCGAGGCGACGGGCGCCCTCCTGGACGCGCTGCGGGAGCGGCGGGAGCGGACGGTGGGGCTCGGGCTGGCCGCGGGGGTGCCGGGGACGGAGGACGAGGGGGTCCCGTCGCGCTGGTTCACCTTCTGCGCGGGCTTCGGCTTCGACGCGGGAGTGGTGGGGCGGGTCGAACAGCAGCGGGAGCGCGGCAAGCGTTCGACGCACGCCCTTTATGTACGACAGCTGATGCGGCAGTTCTGGGAGGAGCCCAACCGCCGGCACGGGACGATCACGCTGGAGCGGCCGGGCATGGATCCGGTGACGGATCTGGTGCTGTCGATAGTCTGCAACACCTCCCCGTGGACCTACCTGGGAAATCGGCCCCTTTACGCCTCTCCGGAGGCCTCGTTCGACACCGCGCTTGACGTATTGGCGCTGGACCGTTTGTCAACTCCGGCCGTCGCCCGGTACGCCACACAGCTCCTGACCTCGACTCCTGAGCGCGGTCCGCACGGCAAGCACGCCGTGTCTCTGCACGATCTGACCGACTTCACCTTGCATTCGAAGGTTCCCCTCCCTTTCCAGATGGACGGGGATCACCTCGGAGTGCGCACCAGCGTTCGGTTCACAGGCGTTCGCCGTGCACTGCGTGTGATTGTGTGAGTAGAAGAGCCCAAAGTCCTTTCAGTCGAACGTTTACACGCCGGTCCACCCCTAGGAACTAGGGCTGTGACCTAGTCGACACCGACGAATCCAAAAAAACTTTCCGGAAGGGGTTGTATCCCCGTCCGAGGTTTGCGAATCTCTACATGGCGATCGGGACAGCCCGCAGAACCCGGCACCCACACAGACCGCCAGAACCCCACCACGAATCTCGGACCGCACCAGGCAACTGGGCGTCGGCCCTTCCCTCACGGGGGGATTCGTGAAAGCGTTCACATTCACAAGCAACCTGCCCGCAATACAAGGAGATGGAGCAGCCATGGACTGGCGTCACAACGCCGTTTGCCGCGAGGAAGACCCCGAGCTCTTCTTCCCCATCGGCAACACCGGTCCTGCGCTGCTGCAGATCGAGGAAGCCAAGGCCGTCTGCCGCCGTTGCCCCGTCATGGAGCAGTGCCTGCAGTGGGCGCTCGAGTCCGGCCAGGACTCCGGTGTCTGGGGCGGCCTGAGCGAGGACGAGCGCCGCGCCATGAAGCGCCGCGCCGCTCGCAACCGGGCGCGCAACGCCAGCGCCTGATATCGACTTTCGAGCCTCGACGCGCAGCGCGTAGTACCCATATAGCGCTCAGCAACGTGCTCTTGAGCCCCGGACCGATCACCATTCGGTCCGGGGCTCAGTGCTTTTCCCGTCACGCTGGGTGACGGTCGACCGGGCCTACTTCTGCGAGCTGACCGGGACGTCCAGGACCACCTTGGTGCCGCGCGGCTCCGCGCGGACCATGTCGAAGGTGCCGCCGAGCTCGCCCTCCACGAGGGTCCGGACGATCTGCAGCCCGAGGTTGCCGGCCTTCTGCGGGTCGAATCCCTCGGGCAGGCCGCAGCCGTCGTCGAGGACGGTGATCAGCAGCCGGCCGTCGGTGCGGCCCGATCCGCTGCGGGCGGCGGTCACCTCGACCGTGCCGCCCTCCCCCTGGGTGAAGGCGTGCTCCAGGGCGTTCTGGAGGATCTCGGTCAGCACCATCGACAGCGGGGTGGCGACCTCCGCGTCCAGGATCCCGAACCGCCCGACGCGCCGGCACTGCACCTTGCCCGGCGAGATCTCGGCGACCATCGCGATCACCCGGTCGGCGATCTCGTCGAACTCGACCCGCTCGTCCAGGTTCTGGGAGAGGGTCTCGTGCACGATCGCGATCGAACCGACGCGCCGCACCGCCTCGTTGAGCGCCTCACGGCCGCTCTCCGAATCCATCCGCCGGGCCTGGAGCCGCAGCAGCGCGGCCACCGTCTGGAGGTTGTTCTTCACCCGGTGGTGGATCTCCCGGATGGTCGCGTCCTTGGTGATCAGTTCACGTTCGCGACGGCGCAGTTCGGTCACGTCGCGGCACAGGACCAGGGAACCGATCCGGGTGCCCTTCGGCTTGAGCGGGATCGCGCGGAGCTGGATGACCCCGCCGTTGCCCTCGACCTCGGTCTCGCGCGGGGCCCAGCCGCTGGCGAGCTTGACGAGCGCCTCGTCCACCGGGCCCCGGGACGGGGCGAGTTCGGCGGTGGCGGTGCCCAGGTGCTGGCCGACCAGGTCGGCGGCGAGGCCGAGCCGGTGGTAGGCGGAGAGGGCGTTGGGGGACGCGTACGTCACCACGCCGTCGGCGTCGAGGCGCATCAGGCCGTCGCCGACGCGCGGGGAGGCGTCCATGTCGACCTGCTGGCCGGGGAACGGGAAGGAGCCCGCGGCGATCATCTGCGCGAGGTCGGAGGCGGACTGGAGGTAGGTGAGCTCCAGCCGGCTGGGTGTACGCACAGTGAGCAGATTGGTGTTGCGCGCGATCACGCCGAGGACCCGCCCCTCGCGGCGGACCGGGATCGACTCGACGCGGACGGGCACCTCCTCGCGCCACTCCGGGTCGCCCTCGCGGACGATCCGGCCCTCGTCGAGGGCGGCGTCGAGCAGCGGGCGGCGGCCGCGCGGCACGAGGTGGCCGACCATGTCGTCCTGGTACGAGGTGGGGCCGGTGTTCGGCCGCATCTGCGCGACGGAGACGTAGCGGGTGCCGTCGAGGGTCGGGACCCAGAGCACGAGGTCCGCGAAGGAGAGGTCGGAGAGCAGCTGCCACTCCGAAACCAGCAGGTGGAGCCACTCCAGGTCGGTTTCACCGAGAGCGGTGTGCTGGCGTACGAGATCGTTCATGGAGGGCACATTGCGAGCGTACCCCGGGTACGGGGATGACTTTCCCCACGACGAGTACTCGGGAGTATCCAGGAAGGGTCCACTCCGCGTACTGTTGGAGGAAGTGACGGGCCGGTAGGCCCGCCCTTTGGATGGACAGGACAGATTGGTCTAGTCCACAATTGACTCAAGCTTCCGTCCTCCCCGCACAGGAGGACGGATCGAGGTGGCCGCGCGTTCTGCCCTGACCGCGACGGCGCCTCCAACCGGCCGCCGGGAACCGCACACCTGACGGCCGTAAGTACTCCGGGCTACGGTGCCGGACGGGTTGAGGGTCCCGTCCTGCACCGTGGCCCAGAGGAAATGCGGGACGCGCGCGGAATTCCCCTCCCCCGGTATCACGCCGGTATAGCGCCGGTATAGCGCCCCGGCGATCACGCCGGAGCGCGCCGGATCACCGCGGCCAGGCCAGCAGCGCCAGCTCCGCCACCGCCTCCAGCTCCTCCCGGGTCGCCCCGTCGCGCGACTGCTGGCTCATGCCCTGGAGCACCGCCCCGGCGTAGCGGGCGAGCGCCCGCGCGTCCGTGTCCGCGGGCAGCACCCCGCTCGCGACGTCGGCCCGGATCCGGCTCTCGAACGCGGCCAGGTTGCCGTTGCGGCGCTCGCGCAGGGCCTCGGCCACCTCCCGCGAGGTGGTGTTGGCGGCCGCGCTGATCACCATGCAGCCCGGCGGGTGGCCGGGGTCGGTGTAGATCTCGGCGGCCTCGCGCAGGATCCGGCCCATGGCCGCGCCGGCGGTGGGCTCCTCGCGGAGCGCGACGGCCGCGAAGTCCCCGTAGCGGCTGCCGTAGACCACCACCACCTCGTCGAAGAGCTTGCGCTTGTCGCCGAAGGCCGCGTAGAGGCTGGGCGCGCCGATGCCCAGGGTGCGGGTCAGGTCGGCGATGGACGTGGCTTCGTAGCCGTGCTCCCAGAAGGTCAGCATCGCCTTGTCGAGGGCCGCGTCCCGGTCGAAGGAGCGGGGTCTGCCGCGCTGTCCTGTCACCATGCGGACGATTCTATAGCGCTCACTAGGGAATCTGATACGGTCCTTTCTGTAGCGACCACTAGCAATTGATGGAGGGGGGGCGCGTCATGGGCGTGCTCAAGGGGAAGACGGCTCTGGTCACGGGCGGCGGACGGGGCATCGGACGGGCCGTGGCGGAGCGGCTGGCGCGGGACGGGGCACTGGTCGCCGTGCACTACGGGCGCAACGAGGCGGCCGCGAAGGAGACCGTCGAGGCGATCGCGTCGGCGGGCGGACGGGCCTTCGCGATCGGGGCCGAGCTCGGGGTACCGGGGGACGCGCAGGCGCTCTGGGCGGCGTACGGGGCCCACCCGGAGCACACCGAGCGGGTGGACGTCATCGTCAACAACGCCGGGGCGGCGACCTTCGCGGGCATCGGCGAGACGGACGAGGAGACCTTCCAGCGGGTCCAGGCGCTCAACGCGCAGGCGCCCTTCTTCGTGATCAAGCACGGGCTGGAGCGGCTCGCCGACGGGGGCCGGATCGTGAACGTGACGGGCACCCCGGACATCGCCCTGCCGGCGATCCTCGCCACGATCATGGCCAAGGGCGCGGTGAACGCCCTGACGGTGTCGCTGGCCGCCGCGCTCGCGCCGCGCGGGATCACGGTGAACTCGGTGGGCCCGGGCATCACCGAGACCGAGCTGAACGCGGCCTGGCTGGCCGACCCGGCGGCCCGGGCGCACGCCGCCTCGCGGTCCGTCTTCGACCGGGTGGGCACGGCGCAGGAGGTGGCCGACGTGGTGGCCTTCCTGGCCTCCCCCGACTCCCGCTGGGTCACGGGCCAGCACCTGAACGCCACGGGCGGCCTCCAGCTGGCCCTGATGTAGCGGTTCACGGCCCCGCCGGCGTTTGAGGCGCGGGTCCGGGCAGAGCCCGGGGAACGGGGGAAGGGCGGGTGGGGGACCGGGCCCCGCTCGGCGGCCCGCCCCGGCCGGGCGCGGGGCCGGGGGCGGGGGGACGATGGATGCGGCGGAGGGCCTCCGCGGGCGGGGCCGCTCTGCTAGATTGGTCTATACCACAAGCGCCCACACCTCTCAGATCGGCAGGCCCCGCGTGGAAGTTGTCATCGTCCCGGACGCCAAGGCAGGCGGCGAGCTCATCGCGGAGGCCATGGCCGCCCTGGTCCGCCGCAAGCCCGACGCCCTGCTCGGCGTGGCGACCGGCTCTACCCCGCTGCCCATCTACGAAGCCCTCGCCGCCAAGGTGAAGGCCGGCCTGGTCGACGCCTCCCGGGCCCGGATCTGCCAGCTCGACGAGTACGTCGGCCTGCCCGCCGGGCACCCGGAGTCCTACCGCGCCGTCGTGCTCCGCGAGGTCGTCGAGCCCCTGGGCCTGACCGAGGACTCCTTCATGGGCCCCGACGGCTCCGCCGCCGACGTCCAGGCCGCCTGCGAGGCCTACGACCAGGCCCTCTCCGACGCCGGCGGCGTGGACCTCCAGCTGCTGGGCATCGGCACCGACGGCCACATCGGCTTCAACGAGCCCTGCTCCTCGCTGGCGTCCCGCACCCGCATCAAGACGCTGACCGAGCAGACCCGCGTGGACAACGCGCGGTTCTTCGAGAACGACATAGACCAGGTCCCGCACCACGTCATCACCCAGGGCATCGGCACCATCCTCGACGCCCGCCACCTGGTCCTGCTGGCCACCGGCGAGGGCAAGGCCGAGGCGGTCGCCCAGACCGTCGAGGGCCCGCTGTCCGCGCTGGTCCCGGCCTCCGCGCTCCAGCTGCACCGGCACGCGACCGTCGTCGTGGACGAAGCGGCCGCCTCCAAGCTGAAGCTGGCCGACTACTTCCGCCACACCTACGCGAACAAGCCCTCCTGGCAGGGTCTGTAGCGGCGACGGAAAAGGGCCGGGCCCCCCTCCTCGGGGGCCCGGCCCTTTTCCGTACCCGATGGACTACCGGGTCCCGGCGATGACCTCGGCCGCGGCCCGCCCGCAGACGCGGGAGGCGCCGTGCGTGGCGATGTACAGCGACCCGCGCGGCTCGGCGCGCGGTACGCCCATCTCCACCACCACGGTGTCCGGCCGCGCGGCGACCAGGGCGTCCAGCGCCTCGGTCATCCACGGGTGCCGGTGCGCGTCGCGGACCACCGCGACGACCGTGCGGTCCCCCGCCGCCGCCAGCACGTCCCCGGCGGCCGAACCCTCGGGGTAGACGTCCGAGACGGTCCCCGGGACCAGGGCGGCCAGCTCCGCGGCCACCCCCCAGGGGGTCTCGTCGCCGACCGCGATGTTCGCGACGGGGGCGAGCGTGGCGACGTACGGGGCGGCCACCGGGGCCGGGGTGCCCGACACGACCAGCGCGCGGCGGGCCGCCTCCAGGCCGATGCCGGACGCGCGGCTCCCCTCCGGCTGCGCGTCCGGCCGGGCCTGCCGGGTCCATCCGGCGAGGGCGCGCACCCGGTCGGCGGCGTCGGCGAGCCGCTCCTCGGGCAGCGCGCCCTCGCGTACCGCGGCGACCAGCGCGTCGCGCAGACGCAGCACGGTCGCCTCGTCGGCGAGCCCCCCGCCGACGCAGATGGCGTCGGCGCCGGCCGCGATGGCGAGCACCGAGCCCCGCTCGATGCCGTACGTCCCGGCGATGGCGTTCATCTCCATGCCGTCGGTGACGATGAGGCCCTCGTAGCCGAGCTCCTTGCGCAGCAGACCGGTGAGGATCTGCGGGCTGAGGGTGGCGGGGCGGGTCGGGTCGAGGACGGGCACCAGGATGTGGGCGCTCATGACGGCCTTGGTGCCGGCCTCGATGGCCGCCTTGAACGGGACCAGCTCGCGCGCCTGGAGGGTGTCCAGGTCCACGTCGATGCGCGGCAGCGCGTGGTGCGAGTCGACGTTGGTGTCGCCGTGGCCCGGGAAGTGCTTGGTGCAGGCGGCGACCCCGGCGGCCTGGAGCCCCTCGACGTACGCGGCGGTGTGCCGGGCGGCGAGGCGGGTGTCGGCGCCGAAGGAGCGCACCCCGATGACCGGGTTGTCCGGGTTGGAGTTGACGTCCGCGGACGGGGCCCAGTTGAGGTTGACCCCGCACTCGGCGAGGCGGCGGCCCAGCTCGCGGGCGACCTCGCGGGTGAGGTCCGGGTCGTCGACGGCGCCGAGCGCCAGGTTGCCGGGGAAGGAGGAACCGCCGCGGACCTCCAGGCGGGTGACGTCGCCGCCCTCCTCGTCGATGGCGACGAGGACGTCGTCCCGCTCGCGGCGCAGCTGCGCGGTGAGCGCCGCGAGCTGCTCGGGCGAGGCGATGTTGCGGCCGAAGAGGCCGACGGCGGTGAGGCCCTCGCCGACCTGGCGCAGCAGCCAGGCGGGGGCGGTGGTGCCCTCGAAGCCGGGCTGGAGCACCGCGAGGGCGTCACGGGTCAAGGTGTCCGTGTGGTGCGCAAGGATCGTCACGGCCGTTATCCCTTCACGGCGCCGGCGGTCATGCCGCCGACGGCCTTGCGCTGGAGGAAGATGAAGATGACCAGGACCGGGATCGCGAAGATCGAGGACGCGGCCATGGTGGCGCCCCAGTCGTTGCCGAAGGCGGTCTTGAACTCGGTCAGCCACAGCGGCAGGGTCTGGGCGGTCTTGTCCTTGTTGAGGATCAGGACCATCGCGAACTCGTTCCAGGCGGTGATGAAGCCGAAGAGCGAGGTGGACATCAGGCCGGGGGCCAGCAGCGGGAAGATCACCTTGCGGAAGGCCTGGCCGCGGGTGCAGCCGTCGATCTGCGCCGCCTCCTCCAGGGTCACCGGGACGGCGGCGATGAAGCCGCGCAGGGTCCAGATGGTGAAGGGGAGGACCATCACGAAGTAGATCGCGGTGAGCACGCCGATGCTGTTCAGCATCTCGGCGTCGCGGACGATCATGTACATCGCGATGACCATGACCTCCCAGGGGGCCATCTGGGCCATCATCACGCCGAGCACGAGGCCCTTGCGGCCCTTGAACTTCATACGGGCGATGGCGAAGCTCGCCGCGAGGGCCACCAGCAGGGCCAGCAGGACGGCACCGATGGTGACGACGAGGCTGTTGGTGACGTAGTTCCAGAAGTTCTCGACCCCGGTGGCCTTGCTGAAGTTGTCGAGCGTCGGGGTGAAGACGAAGACCGGGTCCTTGGTGAGGATCTCGCTGTTCGGCTTGAGGGCCGAGGAGAACATCCAGTAGACCGGGAAGACGAAGACCAGGGCCAGGAGCAGGGCGCCGACGTTCTTGGCGACGGTCCCGGGGCGCAGCGGCTTGCGGGTGCGCAGCTGCTGGGCGGGCTTGTTCGGGGCGGTGGTGGTGCTCACTGCTCCTCCTCCTGCTTCAGGATCAGGCGGAAGTAGAAGGACATGACGACCAGCAGGATCAGGATCGTCAGGACGGAGATCGCCGCGGCGAGGCCGTAGTGGAACTGGCTCTGGCCCTCGACGTAGGCGAAGACCGGGAGGATCTCGGAGGCGCGGTCCGGGCCGCCCTTGTTCATCGCGTAGACCTGGGTGAAGGCCTTGAAGACCCAGATCACCTCGAGGAACGTGGTGACGAGGAAGAAGGGCTTGAGGTTGGGGAAGACGACCTTCCAGAAGGTCTGCCACCCGTTGGCGCCGTCCATGCGGGCGGCCTCGTACAGCTCGGCCCCGACCGTGGTGAGGCCGGCGTACATGTTGAGGGCGACGAAGGGGATGGAGCCCCAGACCACCAGGAGGGTGACGATCGTCAGGGTGGAGAGGCCGGTCTCGAACCAGTTGTGCTGCTCGTAGCCGGAGAAGCCCAGGGTGCGCATGACCCAGTTCATGACGCCGAACTGCTCGTCGAACAGCCAGTAGAAGACCTGGACGGAGGCGACGATCGGCATGGCCCAGGCCATCACCAGCGCCATCGACAGGACCAGGCGCATCCACTTGCCGAGCCGGTTCAGCAGGATGCCGATCAGGCTGCCGATCACCATGATCAGCACGACGTTGGCGAAGGTGAAGGCGAAGCTGCGGACGACGACGGTCCAGAAGTTGGAGTCGCCGAGCAGCTGGGTGTAGTTGGCGAGTCCCCCGAAGGGGTACTTCCGCTGGATGAACTCGATCTTGTTGATGTCCTGGAAGGACAGGATCACGTTCTTGATCAGCGGGTAGAGCAGCAGGAGGGCCATGCTGGCCACGGCCGGCAGCACCAGCAGGTACGGCAGCCACCCCGAGGGGAGCTGCTTTCTGCCCCCGCGAGGAGGGGCGGGACGGGGGCCGGCTGCGGGGCTGTGCCCCTTCGGCCGTCCGGCGGACTTCTGTGGTGCGTCCTGTGGAGCGCTGGTCGTCGCTCCCTGGGAGTGCACGGTCATGGCTTGGCTTCCTCGCGGTTGACTGTGGAGTCAAATGCGCGACCGGGGGCGCGGCAGGCGGCCGGGGCCTGCCGCACCCCCCGGTGCGTTCACACTGCTGGGTCGAGCGGGTACTGCGGGGTGGGGCTGTTACTTGTTGATGCGGTTCGCGATTTCCTTGTCCGCGTCCGCGCCCGCCTTGGCGGCGTCCTCACCCTTCAGGACCTTGGTCATGAACTCCTTGACGGGGTTCGGCTCGGTCTCGACGTTCGCCCAGCCCGGGGTCACCGGGGTGATCTTGCCGTTGGCGCCGGCCTTGGCCATGGCCTCGGCGAAGGAGCCCGCGGCGGGGGTGAAGTTGGCACCGACCTGGTTGGGCAGCAGGGCGCCCTTGACCTCGGCGGCATACTTGGTCATCTGGTCCTTGCCGGTGGCGAGGGCCAGCCACTCCTTGGCGAGCTCCTTGTTCTTGGAGCGCTCGGCCACGGCGAGGTTGGAGCCGCCGAGGAAGACGGTGCCGGACTTGTCGGCCGTCTTGCCCGGGATCGGGAAGTAGCCGAAGTCGGCGTCCTTGCCCGCGTCCTTCAGCGCCTTCTCGGCACCGCCGGCCTCCCAGCCGAGACCGATCCAGGAGGAGACGCCGCCCTTGGGGACGATGTCCGTGGACTGCTGCGGGGTGGCCTCGTCCTTGTCCTTGGGGGCCGTGGAGTACGACTGGAGCTTCTTGTAGAAGTCCATCGCGGCGGCGGTCTGCGGAGTGGAGAGCTGGCCCTTCCACTTGCCGCCGTCCTTGACGGCGAGGTCGCCGCCCTCGTCCCAGATGAAGCCGGCGAGGATGTACCAGCTCTGGCCGGGGAGGTAGATCGGCTGCGCGGACGGGTCGGCCGCCTTCAGCTTCTCCAGGCCCGCGATCCACTCGTCGCGGGTCTTCGGCGGGGTGACGCCGGCCTTCTCGTAGGCCTTCTTGTCGTAGACGACGACGCGGTTGGCCGCGTACCAGGGGGCGGAGTAGAGCTTGCCGTCGACCTCGGCGGAGGCGAGCATGCTCTTCTGCCAGGCGTCGGCGCCGAGCGTGGCCTTGTCCTTGGTGAGGTCGGCGAGGCCGCCGGTGACCGCGTAACCGGCGGTCTGCGTGTTGCCGAGCTCAAGGACGTCCGGCGGGGTGTTCTCGGAGAGGGCCGTGGTGACCTTCTCCTGGATGCCCGTCCACTTCTGCTCCTCGACCTTCACCGTCACACCGGGGTGCTTGGCCGAGAACTCCTTGTTGACCTGCTCGATCCAGGCCTTCGGAGCGGATCCGTCCATCACCCAGACGGTGATCTCCTTGGCGCCACCCGACGCGTCGGACTTCGGCTTGTCGTCGCCGCCGTTGCCGCACGCCGCGACACCGACCATCATGCCCACGACACCGACCGCCGCAATGAGCTTGCGCTTCACGCCACCCTCCTCAGGGATGCTGCTGCTGTGCACCTTCCCTCGCCCGCCGCGGTGACGTACGTACCAAGTACTGCCCGTGGGGCCGGGATCTGATCCAGATTGGTTTAGACCAGTACCGGGAGCTTGGCCTAGACCTTTAGGGGTGTCAAGGGTCTAATGAGCGGGTGCTCGGTCCGTTATCGGACCGACACCTGGGGGAGGGAGGAGGCCTGCCCTCCCGCCCGTGTCACCATGTGACCGCACATATCGGAGGAGCCGGTGACGGCAGCGAAACTGGAGTCGGGAAGGCGGGCGGCGATGTCCACCGAAGGGGCGACCACGGAGCCGGAGGGCGGGCCGGCCACTCGAACCGCACGTGTGCCCAAGTACTACCGACTCAAGCGGCACTTGCTCGACATGACCGAAACGCTACCCCCCGGCACTCCGGTACCGCCGGAGCGGACGCTCGCGGCCGAGTTCGACACCTCCCGGACCACCGTCCGCCAGGCCCTCCAGGAGCTGGTGGTCGAGGGCCGGCTGGAGCGCATCCAGGGCAAGGGCACCTTCGTCGCCAAGCCCAAGGTCTCCCAGCCGCTGCAACTCTCCTCCTACACCGAGGACATGCGCGCCCAGGGCCTGGAGCCGACCTCCCAGCTCCTCGACATCGGCTACGTGACCGCCGACGACACCCTCGCCGGGCTGCTCAAGATCGCCACCGGCGGACGGGTCCTGCGCATCGAGCGGCTGCGCCTGGCCAGCGGCGAGCCGATGGCCATCGAGACCACGCACCTGTCGGCCAAGCGCTTCCCCGCGCTGCGCCGTTCGCTGGCCAAGTACACCTCCCTATACACCGCCCTCGCCGAGGTGTACGACGTCCGGCTCGCGGAGGCGGAGGAGACCATCGAGACCTCGCTCGCCACCCCGCGCGAGGCCGGGCTGCTCGGCACCGACGTGGGCCTGCCCATGCTGATGCTCTCGCGGCACTCGCTGGACGCCGACGGCGAACCGGTCGAATGGGTGCGATCGGTATATCGCGGCGACCGTTATAAGTTCGTTGCCCGTCTCCAGCGACCTGCTGTGTGATCAACGGTTGACGACCCTTCGAACCCCGGTGGACGCTCGTACCGCTATACGGACGGGGGCTTACGTCCACCGGTAACCCCCCGTAGATTCCGTGCGCTTACGCAGATGATCAACGAGGGGACGAGGATCATGTCGGAACCGGGAGCAACAGGGACGCAGCGGACACCGGCGGCGAGAGCCACCCCGCAGTCGATCGCCGTGTGGGTGCTCGTGGCCCTCATCGGGGCGGTCGGCTGGGGCGTGCTCGCGCTCTCCCGCGGTGAGGAGATCTCCGCGGCCTGGCTGCTCGCCGCCGCGCTGGGCTCGTACGCCATCGGCTACCGCTTCTACGCGCGGTTCATCGCGAACCGCGTGCTGAAGCTGGACAAGACCCGGGCCACCCCCGCCGAACGCCTCGACAACGGTGTCGACTTCCACCCCACCGACCGGCGCGTGCTCTTCGGCCACCACTTCGCCGCCGTCGCCGGCGCCGGACCGCTCGTCGGCCCGGTCCTCGCCGCGCAGATGGGCTACCTGCCGGGCACCATCTGGATCGTCGCGGGCGTCATCTTCGCCGGCGCCGTCCAGGACATGGTGACCCTGTTCTTCTCCACCCGGCGCGACGGCCGTTCGCTCGGCCAGATGGCCCGGGACGAGATCGGGCCCGTCGGCGGGGCCGCCGCCCTGCTCGCCGTGTTCACCATCATGATCATCCTGCTGGCGGTGCTCGGCCTGGTCATCGTCAACGCGCTGGGGCACTCCCCCTGGGGCGTCTTCTCCATCGGCATGACCATCCCGATCGCCCTCTTCATGGGCGTCTACCTGCGCTACCTGCGCCCGGGCCGGGTCACCGAGGTCTCCGTCGTCGGCGTCGCGCTGCTGCTGCTCGCCATCGTGGCGGGCGGCTGGGTCGCCGAGTCCTCCTGGGCCGACTTCTTCACCCTGGACAAGGAGACCCTCGTCCTCTGGATGATCGGGTACGGCTTCTTCGCCTCCGTCCTCCCGGTGTGGCTGCTGCTCGCCCCGCGCGACTACCTGTCCACCTTCATGAAGGTCGGCACGATCGCGCTGATGGCGGTCGGCGTGGTCATCGCGATGCCGACGCTGAAGATGCCCTCGGTCACCGACTTCGCCACGCGCGGCGACGGCCCGGTCTTCGCCGGCTCGATGTTCCCCTTCGTCTTCATCACCATCGCCTGCGGGGCCCTGTCCGGCTTCCACTCGCTGGTCGCCTCGGGCACCACCCCGAAGATGATCCAGAAGGAGACCCAGATCCGGGTCATCGGCTACGGCGCGATGCTCACCGAGTCCTTCGTCGCCGTCATGGCCGTGATCGCCGCCTGCATCATCGAGCCCGGCCTGTTCTTCGGCGTCAACGCCCCCGCCGGGGTCATCGGCACCACCGTCCAGAGCGCTTCGGCGGCCGTCGGCCACCTCGGCTTCGCGATCTCCCCCGAGGCGCTGGCGCAGGCCGCCAAGGACGTGGAGGAGACCAGCCTGCTCTCCCGCACGGGCGGCGCGCCCACGTTCGCGCTCGGGATGTCGGAGATCTTCTCCTCCGTGTTCGGCGGGGCCGGGATGAAGGCGTTCTGGTACCACTTCGCCATCATGTTCGAGGCCCTGTTCATCCTGACGACGGTGGACGCGGGCACCCGCGTCGGCCGGTTCATGCTCCAGGACACCCTGGGCAACGTGCACAAGTCCTTCAAGGACATCAGCTGGAAGCCGGGCGTGTGGGTGGCCAGCGCGGTCGTCGTCGGCGGCTGGGGCTACTTCCTGTGGGTCGGCGTCAAGGACCCGCTGGGCGGCATCAACCAGCTCTTCCCGCTGTTCGGGATCGCGAACCAGCTGCTCGCCGCCGTCGCCCTGGCGGTCTGCACCACGCTGCTGGTGAAGTCCGGCCGCCTCAAGTGGGCCTGGGTCACCGGCGTCCCGCTGGCCTGGGACGTGGCCGTCACCCTCACCGCGAGCTACCAGAAGGTCTTCTCCGACGACGTGAAGATCGGCTTCTTCGCGCAGCGCGACAAGTACCAGACCGGCATCGACGCCGGGAAGGTGCTGCCGCCCGCCAAGAACATGGACGAGATGCACACCGTGGTCACCAACGCCACGGTCGACGGGGTCCTCTCGGCCCTCTTCGCCGTCCTGATCATCATCGTCCTGGTGGACGCCGCGCGGATCTGCTTCAAGGCCGCCTCCGCCCCGGACTCGGTCCGCCTCTCCGAGGTCCCGTGGTCCGAGTCGAAGATCATCGCCCCGGCGGGCCTGATCGCCACCGCCGAGGAGAAGGCCGAGCTCGCCGCGGCCGGCCTCGACGGGGGCGGCGGCCGGGTGAAGGACCCCGTCGCGTGAGCGGTGTCCGCGGGGCGCTGGCGAAGGCGCGGTACTACGTACGGGAGTTCTCCGGCGAGGCCGCGTACGACCGCTACGTCGCCCACGCCCGCTCCCACGACCCCGCGGCCGAGGTCCTGACCCGCCGCGCGTTCGAACGGGCCCGCACCGACGCCCGAGAGGCGGACCCCCGCGAGGGCTTCCGCTGCTGCTGAACGGCCACCGAGGGTCACCGAGGGCCCCGTCGTCCCCCACCGGGACGGCGGGGCCTTCGGCATGCCGGGGCCGTGGCGCACACTCGGGGGCATGGACTTCGAGATCAGGACGGCAAGGGAAGACGAGTACGGGCGGCTCGGGGAGATCACCGGGCTGGCCTACACCGGGGACGGGCTGCTCGAATCGGGCGACGGCGACCGCTACCTGAACGTGCTCCGCGACGTCGCCGGCCGGGCCGGGGACGGGGAGGTGCTCGTCGCCGTGCGCGAGGGGGTGCTCCTCGGCGGGGTGACCTTCGCCGCACCCGGGAGCCGGCTCGCGGACATCGCCGGCCCGCACGACGCCGAGTTCCGGATGCTCGCGGTGGCCGCCGAGGCCCGCGGCCAGGGGGTCGGGGAGGCCCTCGTACGGGCCTGCGTGGAACGGGCCCGGGCCCTGGAGGGGGTCACCGCGCTGGTGCTGTCCACCCAGCCGGCCATGCGCGGGGCCCAGCGGATCTACGGGCGGCTCGGGTTCACCCGTACGCCCGAACGGGACTGGTCGCCCGTCCCGGAACTGCCCCTGCTCACGTACCGACTGGAGCTGTGACGACACGCTCCGCATGCGCCCGACACAACATGTGGGGGCTACCGCATCAGGTCGCCCCCACATGTATGCTCATGGCTGCTGCCGCCGCAGGGGAATCCGGTGGGAATCCGGAACTGTCCCGCAACGGTGTGACGTACGCCCACGGGCGTATCCGCGAGTCCGAAGACCTGCCGGCAGTGCCCCCGGATCGACCGAGCCGGGGTGTCGATTCGTCCGGGCCTCGCGGTTGGGCCGGTGGACGCCATGCGGTGCCGAACGCGCTTCTGCGCGCGCCCGCATGCGCCCGCTCGCGCCCCGCTCCGCCGATGACCGGGCCGAGTGAGGGAGAGCTCCCCCGTGACCATCGCGCCCGCCGCACCGCGCGCCGAGTCCGACCACCCCGAAGCAGAAGGTCCCGGGGCCGCGCTGCTGCGGACCCTCACCGAGCTCACGGCCGACCTCCCCGACACCGACCCCGGCCGGATCGCCGCCGCCGCCCTGCGCGGCCGCAGCGCCGCCGCCGACGAGGCCGAGCTGCGCGGGCTCGCCACCGAGGCCGCGGCCGGCCTGATCTCCGAGGACCCGGCCTACTCCCGGCTCGCCGCCCGCCTGCTGACGCTGGCCGTCGCCGACGAGGCCGCCGGCCAGGGCTCGTCCTCCTTCGCCGAGTCCGTCGCCGTCGGCCACCGCGAGGGCCTGATCGCCGACCGCACCGCCGAGTTCGTCGCCGCCCACGCCGCCCGGCTGAACGCCCTGGTCGAGCACGCGCTCGCCGAGGGCGCGGACGACCGCTTCGGCTTCTTCGGCCTGCGCACCCTGCACAGCCGCTACCTGCTGCGCCACCCGATCACCCGCCAGGTGATCGAGACCCCGCAGTACTTCATGCTGCGCGTGGCCTGCGGCCTGGCAGAGGACGAGAGCGTCCGCGCCGTCGAGGAGGTGGCCTCGCTGCACCGGCTGATGAGCCGCCTCGACTACCTGCCGTCCTCCCCCACCTTGTTCAACTCGGGTACGCGGCACCCGCAGATGTCCTCCTGCTACCTCCTCGACTCCCCGCTGGACGAGCTGGACTCCATCTACGACCGCTACCACCAGGTCGCCCGCCTCTCCAAGCACGCCGGCGGCATCGGCCTGTCGTACTCCCGCATCCGCGCCCGCGGTTCGCTGATCCGCGGCACCAACGGGCACTCCAACGGCATCGTGCCGTTCCTGAAGACCCTCGACGCCTCCGTCGCCGCCGTGAACCAGGGCGGCCGCCGCAAGGGCGCCGCCGCCGTCTACCTGGAGACCTGGCACGCGGACATCGAGGAGTTCCTGGAGCTCCGCGACAACACCGGCGAGGACCAGCGCCGCACCCACAACCTGAACCTCGCCCACTGGATCCCGGACGAGTTCATGCGCCGCGTGAACGCCGACGCCGAGTGGTCGCTGTTCTCCCCGTCCGACGTCCCCGAGCTGGTCGACCTGTACGGCGACGAGTTCGACGCCGCCTACGTCAAGGCCGAGGCCTCCGGGCTCGCCAAGAAGACGATGCCGGCCCGCGACCTGTACGGCCGCATGATGCGCACCCTCGCACAGACCGGCCAGGGCTGGATGACCTTCAAGGACGCCTCCAACCGGACGGCGAACCAGACCGCGCTCCCGGGCACGGTGGTCCACTCCTCCAACCTCTGCACCGAGATCATCGAGGTCACCAACGACGGCGAGACGGCCGTCTGCAACCTCGGCTCCGTCAACCTCGGCGCGTTCGTCGCCGACGGGGACATGGACTGGGAGCGCCTGGACGAGACCGTCCGCACGGCCGTGACCTTCCTCGACCGCGTCGTGGACATCAACTTCTACCCGACCGAGCAGGCCGGCCGCTCGAACGCCAAGTGGCGTCCGGTGGGCCTGGGCGCGATGGGCCTCCAGGACGTCTTCTTCAAGCTGCGCCTGCCCTTCGACTCCGCCGCGGCCAAGGCGCTGTCCACGAAGATCGCCGAGCGGATCATGCTCGCCGCGTACGAGGCCTCCTGCGACCTCGCCGAGCGCTCCGGCCCGCTCCCGGCCTGGGCCGAGACCCGTACCGCCCAGGGCGTCCTGCACCCGGACCACTACGACACCGAGCGCCACTGGCCCGAGCGCTGGGACGCCCTGCGCGCCCGGGTCGCCGAGTCCGGCATGCGCAACTCCCTGCTCCTCGCCATCGCCCCGACGGCGACGATCGCCTCCATCGCGGGCGTGTACGAGTGCATCGAGCCGCAGGTCTCCAACCTCTTCAAGCGCGAGACCCTCAGCGGTGAGTTCCTCCAGGTCAACGGCTACCTGGTGGAGGACCTCAAGAAGCTGGGCGTGTGGGACGCGCAGACCCGCGAGGCGCTGCGCGAGTCCTCCGGCTCCGTCCAGGGCTTCGGCTGGATCCCCGAGGAGGTCCGCGAGCTGTACCGCACGGCCTGGGAGATCCCGCAGCGCGGCCTGATCGACATGGCGGCGGCCCGTACGCCGTACCTGGACCAGAGCCAGTCGCTGAACCTGTTCCTGGAGACGCCCACCATCGGCAAGCTCAGCTCGATGTACGCGTACGCCTGGAAGCAGGGCCTGAAGACCACGTACTACCTGCGCTCGCGCCCGGCGACGAAGATCGCCCGCGCGGCCTCCGGCGCGGCCGTCCCGGCTCCCGCCGCCGCCCCCACCCAGCTGCCGCAGGCCATGGACGCCGAGGCGCTGGCCTGCTCCCTTGAGAACCCCGAGTCCTGCGAGGCCTGCCAGTAATGAGCTCCACCGAGAAGAAGAACCTCCTCGACCCGGGCTTCGAGCTCACGCTCCGCCCGATGCGCTACCCGGACTTCTACGAGCGCTACCGGGACGCGATCAAGAACACCTGGACGGTGGAGGAGGTCGACCTCCACTCCGACGTCGCGGACCTGGCGAAGCTGACGCCGGCCGAGCAGCACATGATCGGCCGTCTGGTCGCGTTCTTCGCGACGGGCGACTCGATCGTCTCGAACAACCTGGTCCTGACGCTGTACAAGCACATCAACTCCCCGGAGGCGCGCCTGTACCTGTCGCGCCAGCTGTTCGAGGAGGCCGTGCACGTCCAGTTCTACCTGACGCTGCTCGACACCTACCTGCCCGACCCGGACGACCGCGCGGCCGCCTTCGACGCGGTCGAGGAGATCCCGTCGATCCGCGAGAAGGCGCAGTTCTGCTTCAAGTGGATGGACTCGGTCGAGAAGATCGAGCGGCTGGAGACGGCCGCCGACCGCCGCCGCTTCCTGCTGAACCTGATCTGCTTCGCCGCGTGCATCGAGGGCCTGTTCTTCTACGGCGCCTTCGCGTACGTGTACTGGTTCCGCTCGCGCGGCCTGCTGCACGGGCTGGCGACGGGCACCAACTGGGTGTTCCGCGACGAGACCATGCACATGAACTTCGCCTTCGAGGTCGTGGACACGGTCCGCAAGGAGGAGCCGGAGCTCTTCGACGACGCCCTCCAGCAGCAGGTCACCGACATGCTGAAGGAGGCCGTGGAGGCGGAGCTGCAGTTCGGCCGTGACCTGTGCGGTGACGGCCTGCCGGGCATGAACACCGACTCGATGCGCGAGTACCTGGAGTGCGTCGCCGACCAGCGCCTGGTGCGCCTCGGCTTCCCGCCGGTGTACGGCTCGCAGAACCCGTTCTCGTTCATGGAGCTCCAGGGCGTCCAGGAGCTGACGAACTTCTTCGAGCGCCGCCCGTCGGCCTACCAGGTGGCCGTCGAGGGCACCGTCGACCTGGACGAGGACTTCTAGTCATCCGGTCGTGTTCCACAGGAAGCAACGGCCGGTAATCGCCCACGACTTGACATTCAGGACGTGGGGGTCTGACCGTCGCTCACCGGCGGTGGTGTGATCCGGGTACGCCGCACCGCGCGACCCACGCGGACGACCCCCCACAAACGAAGGCCCCGCTCCGGGAGTGTTCCGGAGCGGGGCCTTCGTGCGGGTGCGGGGCCGGGTCAGTCGTTCGGGACGACCGGGTAGCGCGGGGTGCCCTCTTCCATCTGCCGCAGGGCGTCCTTGCGCTCGCGCTTGGAGAGGCGGTCGATGTACAGGTAGCCGTACAGGTGGTCGGTCTCGTGCTGGAGGCAGCGGGCGAAGTAGCCGGTGCCGCGGACCTTGATCGGGTTGCCCTGGGCGTCCTGGCCGGTCACCTCGGCGTAGTCCGGGCGGGCGAGGGGGGCGTAGGCGGTCGGGACGGAGAGGCAGCCCTCGTTGGAGTCGTCCAGGACCCGGCCGGCGGCCGGCAGTTCCACCAGCTTCGGGTTGATCACGTAGCCGGTGTGGCGCTTGCCGTCGTCGTCGGGGCAGTCGTAGACGAAGACCTTGGCGTCCACGCCGATCTGGTTGGCGGCCAGGCCCACGCCCTCTGCGGTCTTCTGGCTGGCGAACATGTCGTCGATCAGCTGCGCCAGCTCGTCGCCGAACTCGGTGACGTCCTTGCACTCGCGGTGCAGCACCGGGTTGCCGACCACCGTGATCGGGCGGGAGGTACCGCGCTCGCGGTGGGCGAGCTCGCGCGCCTCACAGTCCTCGGTGTCCACGACGTAGCCCTCGTCGTCGATCGGGGTCACCTGGTTCTCCTGCTGCGCCATGTCCGCCGTACGCCTTCCCTCAAGTCCGTGGTGTGCCCGTACAGCCTACGGCCCGGGGTCAGCAGACTTCTTCGAGATCCCGCCACTCCCTGCTGTCGGGGCTGTCCGCGACCCAGCCGTCGAGCAGTCCGCGCACCAGGCCGGCCGGGGCCGCGATGCCGCACTCGCGCTCGGGCACCCACAGCGCGCCGGAGCCGGCCGTGCGGTGGCCGAGCGGGCCGGGGTGGCCGGGCTCGCTGTGGTCGTGCGGGTCGAGGTGGTCGCCGTTGTTCTCGCCGCTGGGCATCGAGCTCTCCGAACAGGTCCGGCAGAGCAGCCGTACCGACGAGGACCAGTCCTCGGCGGCGAAGCCCGCGTCCGAGGCCAGCTGCTCCAGGGCGTCGCGGTCGGCCTCGGTGGCGGCCTCCAGCAGCACCACCCAGGTCGGCACCGGGGAGGGTGCCCACAGCTCGATCTCGTCGAACACCGGGTACGAGGGCCCGGCGGCCGTGACCCGCTCGCCGTGCGGGACGCCGTCGTGCAGGACGACCTCGCCCCAGCGGCGTCCCGAGGAGGGCAGCGGGATGGACAGCACCTCCATGCGGGCTGGATCGAGCCTGCGGCCCCACACGACCTCGGCCTCGCCCTCGGGCGAGAGCCGGACGGCCGCGCTGCCCAGCTCCATGCCCACCGGCTCGCCCGTCCCGGCCGTGCTGTGCGGGTCTCCGGGCACCTTCAGCCCGTACGCCTGCCAGGCCCGGCGGGCCAGCGGCCAGTCCTGGAGGGCGGTCGCGGCGATGCCCACGTTCCACCAGTCGGGGGCGCCGGTCTCACGGTCCAGCAGGGCCACGGCGCGCAGGCCGGCGGCCCGCGCCTGCTCCCAGTCGTGCCGGAACTTGTGGAGAAGGGCCAGGTTGAACCAGGACTCGGACAGCCAGGGCTCCAGGTCCGCCGCCCTGGTCAGCAGCGCACCCGCGTCCTCGTACCGACCGTCGCCGATCAGCGTGAACGCGCGGTCGGTGGCCTGCCGCCACGAGGCGGAGGGCCGATGCCGTACCTTCCCGAAGATCCTCACGATTCCCGCCTGCCGCTCCAACGGTTCAGCCTTGCGGACACCCTCACGGACACCCCTTACTGCATCCAACCATGCCCGCTCGGACGACCGCTCATTACCCATGGGTTACCCCGGCGGAACGGGAACGACTCTGCCGCGTCCACCCCTGGCCAGAACCCTCGCCAAGGACTCCACGACCTCCGGCTGGTAGTCGTGCCCGGTGCCCAGGCGCAGCCGTTCGAGGGCGGCCAGTGGGCCACCCGGGTGACGGCCCGCTCCGGCCAGGTCGTCGTAGGCGTTGACCGCGCGCACGATCCGGGCCGCGACGGGCTGCTCGCGGTAGGGGTCAGCCTGGCGTTCCACGATCACGGCGACCTCCGCCGGCACCCCGGTCCGCCGGGCCACCTCGCCGCCGAGCCCGGCGATCCGGCGGGCCTCGTCCGGGGGCAGCTCGGCGGTGGCCCCGCCGGGGACGGGGTCGACGAGGGAGAGCTGGCCGATGTCGTGCATCAGGGCCGCGTACTCCAGCACCGTGAGCTCCCGCTGCGAGAGCCCCAGCTCCCGGCCGACGGCGCAGCTGAGGGCGGCGACCCGGCGGGCGTGGCCGGGGGCGGTGCAGCCGGCGATCTCGGTGGCCCGGGCCAGGGAGGTGATGGTCTGGCGGTAGGTGGTGCGGACGGCGTCGATCCGGTGGAAGGACAGCTGGGTCAGCAGCAGCGGCACGCTGAAGACGGGCAGGGCCCACAGCCCCGCCACGGCCACCCCGAGCGCCATCACGACCCCGGTGGCACAGATGGCCGAGCCGATCCCGAGCTGGGCGCGCAGCTCGTCGCGCAGCAGCGGCCCGTACGGCCAACCGGTGCGGGCCCCGGCCAGCGCGGCGGCGAGGACGGCGTCGCACAGGGCGGTGAGGCCCAGCAGGAGCAGCAGGAACAGCACGAGGCGGGGGCCCTGCCCGGTCCACCGCGTGAGCCGGCCGGAGGCGTGGAGGGGCTGGAAGCAGGCGGCGGCGAAGGCCACGGTCAGGACCCGCCGGGCCAGGTGGTCCAGGGCGGGACCGTGGCCTCGCGCGATGTGCGGGACGGTCCCGGCGAGGGCGGCCGCGACGACGACGGCGACGGTCTGGAGCACGCCGTGGTGGGTGGGCTGCCCGGCGTCCTGTCCGAGCAGGGCGTAGGCGAGGGCTCCGGCGGAGCCGAGCGGTGCGGGGCGGCGGTCGGCGGCGGGGTCGTCGCGCCGGTCGCGCCGGGCGAGCTCGCCGACGGTGACCAGGGCGGCGAAGGCGAGGGCCGTGGCGGGTTCGGTGACCCCGGTCCACAGGGTGTGCCCCAGCCCGGCCGCGGTGAGCGCGGCGGCGGCCCCCCGTACGGCCCACCCGGCGCACGCCCTCACCGGCCGGCCTTCCCCGGGCCGGGCGGCCCGGTCTGGGCGGCGTCCCGGACCTGGGCCGGCATCCCGGGCAGGCCCCCCCGGCCGGCGTCCCGCGCCCCCGCGGCGGGGGCGGGGGCGGCCGGGGCCGGGGCCGCCGGGAGGTCCTCGTCGGAGGTGACCACGGGGTGCCAGCCGTGCCGGCCGACGGCGGTGGTCAGGGCCCGCACCATGGCCGGGTCGAACTGGGAGCCCGCGCAGCGTTCGAGTTCCGCCAGGGCCGTCTCCACCGGCCGGGCCCGGCTGTAGGAGCGGGTGGAGGTCATCGCGTCGAAGGAGTCGGCCACCGCCACCACCCGGGCCAGCACCGGGATCTGCTCCCCGCTCAGCCCGTACGGGTAGCCGGAGCCGTCGACCCGCTCGTGGTGGTGCAGGATCGCCGCGCGGGCCTCGCCGAGGAAGCCGATGCCGCGCACCATCTCGTGCCCGTACTCGGGGTGCAGTTCGACGACCCGGCGCTCCTCCGGGGTCAGCGGGCCGTCCTTGCGCAGCAGCCGCGTGGGCACGCCGAGTTTGCCGACGTCGTGCAGGATCCCGGCGATGCGGACGACCTCCCGGCGGTCGTCGGCCATGCCCAGCTCGCGGGCGATCATCTCGGAGGCCTGGCCCACGCGTTCGCTGTGCCCGCGCGTGTAGCGGTCCTTGATGTCGACGGCCTGGACGAGGGCGCGGATGGTGGCCTGGTGGGCGGCCTGCTCGCGGCGGTACTGGGCGAAGACCCAGCAGGAGATGTACATCGGCAGCAGGGCCAGCAGCGCGGCGGGCGGCCCGTACGGGCTGTGCCACATGACGGCCATCATCAGGCCGACCAGTCCGTGCAGGCAGTACGGGGCGAGGGCGGCGGTCCCCCCGGGCAGAAGCCGCAGGAGCCCGGCCGGTCCGCGCCGGGCGGCGCCGGCGGGACGGGGTTCGGCGGCGGCCAGGACGGCGGCGTCGAGGGCGGTGAGCACCAGGTGGAAGACGGCGGCGGCGAGGGCCGCGGGGAGCATCGCGGAGGGGAAGGCGGCCGCTCCGGCGAGCGCCTCCCGGCCGCCGGGCAGCCCGTACGCCTGGCCCGCGGCCCAGGCGGCGACGGCCTGCCGGGCCGCGTGCCAGACGCGGCGGACGGCGACGGGCCGCTGGACGGCGGGCTGGGCGAGCCCGGCCGGCAGGGCCACGAGCGCGGCGGCCGACGGCGGCAGCAGGAAGACGGCGGCCAGCACCACCGGGAGGAACGGCCCGCTCCCCTCGGGCGACCCGCGCTCCCGCAGCGGAAGGGACCGGGCCGCCTCGGAGCCGAGGCGGAGGGCGGCCAGCGCCCCGACGGCCGGCCAGGGCACGGCGGATCCGGGCCGCAGGGCGGGGGCGGCGCAGGCGGCGGCCGCGAGCACCGCGCCCAGGACGCAGGCGCGGGCCGCCGGAGGAAGGACCCGCATGGCGCTCTCCTCCCCCGGGGCGGCGATCCGGGCATCGGATCGGAAGGGGTACCGCGAGGGGAGGATAAGTCGGCCCCCGCGCGAAGCGGGGGACATTTTCGCATTGCCCCGTACGGACGCCTCCGGATTAGCACCTTCGAGTGAATGGGCGGTACTTCCGGAGGCGTTGTGGGCCGTACGGGCGAAAGGAGCTGCGGTGGGGACCGGAGGCGGATCAGCCGCCCGCGGGTCCCGCGGTGACGTCGTGGTCCGGAACGGCCTGGCCCGAGCGGATCAGCTCGATCCGGCCCATGACCTTGGAGCGCAGATCGGTCGGTACGTCGTCCGATCCGCAGCAGCGCTTGACCAGCTTCTTCACGGCCTGTTCCAGGCCGTACTTCTCCAGGCAGGGATTGCACTCGCCGAAGTGCGTCTCGAACTTCGTGCAATCACTGTCGGGCATCTCGTGGTCCAGGAACTCGTACAGATGATCCAGGACCTCGGCGCACTCCGTCTCGTGCGGGTCTCCGCAGCTCATGAGCCCGAGCCTTTCAGGTCGTTCGACTCTCCCGCGCCCGCGGGGACCAGCCCGCGCTCGCGGGCGTAGTCCTCCAGCATTCCGCGGAGTTGACGGCGGCCACGGTGCAGTCGGGACATGACCGTACCGATGGGTGTACCCATGATGTCCGCGATCTCCTTGTACGCAAAGCCCTCTACGTCGGCAAGATAGACCGCGATGCGGAACTCCTCGGGAATGGCCTGGAGGGCCTCCTTCACATCGGAATCCGGCAGGTGGTCGAGCGCCTGCGATTCGGCCGAACGCAAACCGGTCGACATGTGCGACTCGGCGCGCGCCAGCTGCCAGTCCTCGATCTCCTCCGCGGCGCTCCGCTGCGGCTCGCGCTGCTTCTTGCGGTAGGAGTTGATGAAGGTGTTGGTCAGAATGCGGTACAGCCACGCCTTGAGGTTGGTGCCCTCGCGGAACTGGTGGAAGGACGCGTACGCCTTCGCGTACGTCTCCTGGACCAGGTCCTCGGCGTCGGCCGGGTTGCGCGTCATGCGCAGGGCGGCGGAGTACATCTGGTCGAGGTAGCCGAGGGCGTCCCGCTCGAATCGCGCATTGCGCTCGGCGGTCGTCTCCTGTGCCTGGCCTTCGTCGGTCCCAGCTACAGGACCCACCTCCTCCGACAGCGTGGCGGCTCCGAAAGCGGATCCGCTCGAATCGGAGAATAGTCGACCATCCCGGCCCTCCGCCGCTCGAACCGAGCCGCGCTTGGGCGCCGGCAGGACCGTCCATTCCAGGTCAGCGGCCTGCGAACGGTTCTGGCTGATGACCCGGGTCATGCGCTCCCTCTCCTCCGACGTCTTTTCCCTGCGTACCGACACTCCGCACAACAGGAGCCCCCGCCCGCGCATTCCCGGGCGGGGCAAGGGATTCGGCGTGTTCACGGGGTTCGGCGGACGGCGGGTGAGCGGGATCACGCCGGGGTCCGGCGGGAATCTGTCAGGTCGGGGCCGGCGGGTTCAGCCGAGGAGGCGGGCGAGCCAGGGGACCACCGCGCCGGTGATCACGCCGAGGGCCTCCTCCTGGGTCAGCGCGGCCTTCTTGGGCACGGCGAAGCCGTGGTCGCCGTGGGCCACCTCGACCAGCTCGTACTCCCCCTCGGGGAACTCCTCCGGCCGGCCGAAGGGGTCCCGGCCGCCCTGGAGGACCAGCGCGGGCCGGCCCGCCCCCAGCAGCTCGTCCGCCCGGGACTTCTCGGGCCGGCCCGGCGGGTGCAGCGGGAAGGCCAGCGCGAGGACCCCGGCGGCGCCCAGCTCGGCGGCGGTCCGGCAGGCCACCCGCGCGCCGGCGCTGCGGCCGCCGGCGACCACGGGGGGCCCTGGCTTCGCCAGGGCGGGCCACAGGCCGCGCCAGCCCTCGTCGAGGACCTTGGGGGCGGCCGCCACCTTCTTCCCGGCCACCCGCCAGGGCTGCTCGACCAGGGCGACGGTGAAGCCGCGCGCGGGCAGGTCCGCGGCCAGGGCCTGGAGGTCGCGGGCCTCGATGCCGCCGCCGGCGCCGTGGCCGAGGGCCAGGACGGCCTTGGCCGCGCGGGCCGTGTGCCAGGTGATCCGGGCCTGCCCGGCCGGGGTGTCGACGGTCTCGCTGCGCGTGGTCATGCCCCCATCGTGCCGGGCGGCGGCCCCGGCCCCGCGCAGGCCGGGCGAGATCCCGCGCAGGCCGGGCAGGATCCGCAAGGGACGGCCTAGAAGAGCGTGCCCTCCTCGGGGGCCTCCAGCTCGCCGAGCAGCTCCGGCCCGTTGTTGCGCACGTTGCTCACGGCGGTGGAGACCGGGTAGGCCCGCATCCGCCCGCCCGGCGGCGGGGCCAGCAGCTCCCGCAGCCCGGTCTCGTCGGTGCGGGCGGGGTCCAGCCAGGCGTCCCAGCGGTCCGGGGTGAGCATGAGCGGCATCCGGGGGTGGATGTCGGACAGCGAGCGCGGCCCCTCGGCGGGGGCCACGCCCAGCGGGGTGGTCTCGGCCTCGGCGGTGATCACCGAGCAGGTGGCCCACCAGGCCTGCGGGTGGTCGGGCGGCAGGGTGGCGTCGCGCCAGAACTCGTAGATCCCGGCCATGGCGAAGACGGAGCCGTCGGCGGGGAGCACGAAGTAGGGCTGCTTGCGGGCCCGCTTCCGCTTCCCCTCCACCTCCAGCTGCCGCTCGTCGTGGGCGGTGACCCATTCGTAGTAGCCGTCGGCGGGGACGATGCAGCGGCGCTGGGCGAAGGGGCGCCGGAAGGAGGGCTTCTCGTGGAGGGTCTCCGACCGGGCGTTGATCATCCGGGCGGCACCCTCGGGGCTCTTGGCCCAGGAGGGGACCAGCCCCCACTTCAGCGCCCGCAGCTGGCGAACCGGACGCGGGTCCCGCGCGTCTTTGAGGGGACGGTCGAGGACCACGTGGACCTCTTTCGTGGGCGCCACGTTGTAGTCGGGGGCCAGGGTCTCCTCGGGCTCCCACCGCTCGATGCCGAATATCCCCGCCAGCTCCTGTGGCGTCCGACCGGCCGCAAACCTTCCGCACATGGCTGACACACTGCCACGACGACCGCCCCCCACCGCAAGGAGTCCGCCACTCCATGGACAGCACCTCGACCGCCGGCCTCTGGGACCGGCTGACCGGTATACAGACCGCCCCGGCCTGGTGGCTGGTGGCCGCCACGGGCCTGGCCGCCCTGGCCGTCGTGGCCTGGCGGCCGCTGTGGCTGCCGGCCCGCAACGCGATCACCATCGCGCACGAGGGCGGCCACGGGCTGGTGGCCCGCCTCAGCGGCCGCAGGCTGGCGGGGATCCGGCTGCACTCGGACACCAGCGGGGTCACCGTCAGCTGGGGCAAGCCGACCGGGATCGGCATGGTCCTGACGGCGGCCGCCGGGTACACGGCTCCCTCGCTGCTGGGCCTCGGCGGGGCCGCCCTGCTGTCGGCGCACCGGATCACGCTGCTGCTGTGGGCGGCGACCGTGCTGCTGGTGCTGCTGCTGGTGCGGATCCGCAACGCGTACGGGCTGCTGACCGTGCTGCTGACGGGTGCGGCGTTCGTCCTGGTGTCCTGGCTGGCCTCGGCCCAGGTGCAGGCGGTGTTCGCGTACGCGGTGGTGTGGTTCCTGCTGGTGGGCGGGGTGCGGCCGGTCTTCGAGCTGCAGGGCAAGCGGCGCGGGGGCGGGGCCCCGGACTCCGATGCCGACCAGTTGGGGCGGCTCACCCACCTGCATCCGGTGGTCTGGCTGGTCTTCTTCCACACCGTCTCGCTGTGCTGCCTGGTGGGCGGCGGGCGCTGGCTGCTCGGCCTGTGAGACGCGGGAGCGATCAAGATCCGGGGCAGCGGGGAGCCACTAAAGTGGGGGCCATGACCGAGACCCCCGCGCTCCATCCCCTCTGGCCCGCTCCGCTCGCCGAGGGCGCCGTCCACGCCACCGTCACCGTGCCGGGGTCCAAATCGGTCACCAACCGCGCCCTCGTGCTCGCCGCCCTGGCGGCCGAGCCGGGCTGGGTGCGCCGTCCGCTGCGCTCGCGCGACTCGCAGCTGATGTCGGACGCGCTGCGCGCCCTGGGCGTCGGCATCGAGGAGACGGTCTCCTCCAGCTCCGCCGGCGCCGGCGCGGGCGGCGAGGCCTGGCGGATCATCCCCGCCGCCCTGCACGGTCCGGCCACCGTCGACGTCGGCAACGCGGGCACGGTCATGCGCTTCCTGCCGCCCGTCGCCACCCTGGCCGCCGGCGACATCCGCTTCGACGGGGACCCGCGCTCCTACGAGCGCCCGCTCGGCGAGGTCATCAACGCCCTGCGCGTCCTGGGCGCCCGGATCGACGACGACGGCCGCGGCGCGCTGCCGATGACCGTCCACGGCGGCGGCGCCCTGGAGGGCGGCACGGTCGAGATCGACGCCTCCAACTCCTCCCAGTTCGTCTCGGCGCTGCTGCTGTCCGCCCCGCGCTTCAACCAGGGCGTCGAGGTCCGGCACACCGGCGCGACCCTGCCGTCGATGCCGCACATCCGGATGACGGTGGAGATGCTGCGCGCGGCGGGCGCCCAGGTCGACACCCCCGAGTCCGGGGGCGAGAAGGACGTGTGGCGGGTCGCGCCGAGCGCGCTGCTGGGCCGCGACCTGGTCGTGGAGCCCGACCTGTCCAACGCCCAGCCCTTCCTGGCGGCCGCGCTGATCACCGGCGGCACGGTGACCATCCCGGACTGGCCGCGCCGCACCACGCAGCCCGGTGACGAGCTGCGCCGCATCTTCACCGAGATGGGCGGCTCCTGCGAGCTGACCGACGCGGGCCTGGTCTTCACCGGCAGCGGCACGATCCACGGCATCGACGTGGACCTGGGCGAGGTCGGCGAGCTCACCCCGGGCATCGCCGCCGTGGCGGCGCTGGCGGACTCCCCGTCCACCCTGCGCGGGGTGGCCCACCTGCGGCTGCACGAGACGGACCGGCTGGCCGCGCTCACCAAGGAGATCAACGAGCTCGGCGGCGACGTCACCGAGACGGCGGACGGGCTGCACATCCGCCCGCGCCCGCTGCACGGCGGGGTCTTCCACACCTACGACGACCACCGCATGGCCACCGCCGGCGCGGTGATCGGCCTGGCGGTGAAGGGCGTGGAGATCGAGAACGTGGCGACCACGGCGAAGACGCTGCCCGACTTCCCGAAGATGTGGACGGACATGCTCTCCGGAGCGGATGCGGGAGCGGGAGCGTAGGGGCCCGGTCATGCGCAGGTACGGCAAGCACACCGACGAGGACGACATCCGCCAGCGCCCGAACCCCAAGGGCAACCGGGCGCGGACGAACATCCGGCCCAAGCACGAGGACGCCTCCGAGGGCTTCGTCCTCACCGTGGACCGGGGCCGGCTGACCTGCCTGGTCGAGGACCGGACGATCCACGCGATGAAGGCCCGCGAGCTGGGCCGCAAGGCGGCGGTGGTCGGCGACCGGGTCTGGATCGTCGGTGACCTGTCCGGCAAGAAGGACACCCTCGCCCGGATCGTGCGGATCGAGGAGCGCAAATCCGTCCTGCGGCGCACCGCGGACGACGACGACCCGTACGAGCGGGTGGTCGTCGCCAACGCCGACCAGCTGGCCATCGTCACGGCCCTGGCCGACCCGGAGCCCCGGCCCCGGATGATCGACCGCTGTCTGGTGGCGGCGTACGACGCGGGGCTGGAGCCCCTGCTGGTGCTCACCAAGTCGGACCTGACCTCCGCGGACAAGATCCTGGAGGTGTACTCGACCTTCGGCCTGAACTACGTGGTGACCAACCGCGAGGAGCTGGAGACGGGCGACGCCGCCGAGCGGGTCCGCGAGCGGCTGGAGGGCCGGATCACCGCCTTCGTCGGCCACTCGGGCGTGGGCAAGACGACCCTGGTGAACTCGCTGGTCGCCGAGGGCCGCCAGCGCGCCACCGGGCACGTCAACGCGGTGACCGGCCGCGGCCGGCACACCACCACCTCGGCGCTGGCCCTGCCGCTGCCCTCCGGGGACGGCTGGGTCATCGACACGCCGGGCGTGCGCTCCTTCGGCCTGCACCACGTGGACCCCTCCCGGGTGGTGCTGGCCTTCCCGGACCTGGTGCCGGGCACCGAGGAGTGCCCGCGCGCGTGCAGCCACGACGAGCCGGACTGCGCGCTGGACAAGTGGGTGGAGGACGGTCACGCGGATCCGGCGCGGCTGTACTCGCTGCGCCGGCTGCTGGGGACGCGCGAGCGCCGCGAAGGCGACTGATCGCGCGGTGGGGTTTGCGTCACGCCTTGTCTGGTAAATGCATAATCCCACCACGTGACGCGATGTCACCTGACGCGGGGAGGCATTCGACATGGCGTGGCTGCTGGTCGTGGTCGCGGGAATCCTGGAGACCGGTTTCGCGGTCTGCCTCAAGCTGTCCCACGGGTTCACCCGGCTGTGGCCGACGGTCGCCTTCGCGTGCTTCGCGCTCGGCAGCTTCGGCCTGCTGACCCTGGCGCTCAAGAAGCTGGACGTGGGCCCGGCCTACGCGGTGTGGACGGGCATCGGGGCGGCCGGGACCGCCATCTACGGGATGGTCTTCCTCGGGGACCTGGTCTCCACCCTCAAGCTGGTCTCGATCACCCTGGTCATCCTGGGCGTCATCGGCCTCCAGCTCTCCGGCTCGGCCCACTGAGCAGCCGCAGCAGCTCCCGCTCCCCCGGCTCCTCGCCGGGGGCCACCACGTAGGACAGCGCGAGCCGCACCGCGAGCTCGCAGCGCCGCTCCGGCTCCTGCGGCAGCGCGGCGGCGGCCCGGTCGCGGACGGCCCGGGTCAGCTCCCCCGGCGCGATCGCCAGCCGGCTCCCGGCCGGGGGCGGCGCGGGCAGGGCCGGGTCCCACGCCCCGGTCAGCAGGGCCCGTACGAGCGCGTGCGCGCGGGCCGCCCGTACGGTCCACTCGGCGACCGCCGCGAGCCGCTCGCCGGCGGTGTGCCCGGGCGGCGCGGCGGCCAGCGCCCGGTCCACCCCGTCCAGGTACCACTCGGCCGCGCGGCGCACCAGGGCCCGGCCGAGGCCCTCCTTGCCGCCGAACTCGTTGTAGAGGGTCTGCCGCGAGACCCCGGCGGCGTTCGCGACCTCCACCATCCGCACGGCCGGCCAGGGGCGCGCGCACAGCGCCGCCTCCGCCGCTTCCAGCAAGGACTCCCGGGCCGCCGACATCGTCGCCTCCCCCGCCTGTCGCGCCGGCCGGCTGTCACCGGGCCTGGCTCACCCGCAAGATTTGACGGACCGCCAGATCCTGTCAAGGGCGCCTCCCGGCCGTACCGTGGACGGCGTTCGCGGGGGCGGTGCGGTCTCGATACTGTTCGGGCATGCCCACGTATGACGACGACCTGCGCCTCGCCCTCGAACTCGCCGACGCGGCGGACTCCGCCACCATGCAGCGGTTCCGGGCCCTCGACCTGAAGGTGGAGACCAAGCCGGACATGACTCCGGTGAGTGAGGCCGACCAGGCCGCCGAGGAGATCATCCGGGCCGGGATCCTGGCCGCGCGGCCGGACGACGCGATCCTCGGCGAGGAGTACGGGCTCAAGGGCGAGGGCCCGCGCCGCTGGGTCGTGGACCCGATCGACGGCACGAAGAACTACGTGCGCGGCGTGCCCGTGTGGGCGACCCTGATCTCCCTGACGGAGGAGGGCCCGGACGGGGTGTTCCGCCCGGTCGTCGGCGTGGTCTCGGCCCCGGCGCTGGGCCGCCGCTGGTGGGCCGCGCAGGGCGGGGGCGCCTTCGCGGGCGGCGCGCTGGGCGAGCCCGCGGGCCCGATCGGCGTCTCCAAGGTGGCCTCCCTGGGCGACGCCTCGTTCGCCTTCTCCTCGCTCGGCGGCTGGGAGGAGCAGGGCCGCCTGCCCGGCTTCCTGGAGCTGACCCGCGCCTGCTGGCGGACCCGGGGCTACGGGGACTTCTGGCCGTACATGATGGTCGCCGAGGGTTCCCTGGACCTGTGCGCCGAGCCGGAGCTGAACCTGTGGGACATGGCCGCCCTCGCGGTCGTCGTCCAGGAGGCGGGCGGCCGGTTCACCAGCATCGACGGCGTGGACGGGGTGCACGGCGGCAACGCGGCCGCCTCGAACGGACTGCTCCACGAGGAGATGCTGGGCTTCCTGCGCCCCTCCGCCTGATCCCGACGCGCGGGGGCGTGCGCTCAGCGCGCCCCCTTGATGACGCTGCGTGCTCGTGGGAATCTGAGACTCCCCCGCTTGTGCGCTTGTGAAGCGGTTCTCGAAGCGGGACACACCCAGGAGGTGGTTCTCTTCATGCTCGTCCGTGACGCCATGAGCACCGTGATCCTGACCCTCGGACCCGCCCACACCCTGCGTCAGGCCGCCTGCCTGATGTCGGGCCGGCGCGTCGGAGCGGCCGTCGTCCTCGACCCCGACCACAGCGGCATCGGCATCCTCACCGAGCGCGACATCCTGAACTCGATCGGCGCGGGTCATGATCCCGACCGGGAGTCGGTGGGCGCGCACACCACGAACAACGTCGTCTTCTGCACCCCCGAGGCCACCGTGGCCGAGGCCGCCGAGGCGATGGCCGTCGGCGGGTTCCGCCACCTGGTCGTCCTGGAGGACGGCGGCCCGGTGGGCATCGTCTCCGTCCGCGACGTCATCCGCTCCCAGGTGCGCACGCGGCGCACCGTAGCGGCGGCGTGAAACGGCGGCGGGCCGGAACCCCCGAGGGGGTCCCGGCCCGCCGTTCCGCTACGGCAAGCGGTCCGTACTAGCCGCGGAGGGCCTGGACCGCGGCTTCCAGCCGCTTGCCGAAGTCGGCGTCCGCCTGGCGGAAGTTGTTGATCGCGCGCTCGACGATCTCGTCACGGGAGACCTTGGCGATGAAGCCGGACAGGTTCTCGATCAGACGCGCCTTCTCGTCCTCGGAGAACAGCCGGTAGAGGTCACCCGCCTGGACGAAGTCGGTGTCCTCGGAGTGCGAGGGGGTGGCGTGGTTGCCCGTGCCGCCGGTGACGGCGGTGGACTGCCACAGCGGGCGGTCCGTCTGGAAGGGGCCGCCGAAGCTGTTGGGCTCGTAGTTCTTCGCGCCCTTGTGCCGGCCGTCGTACAGGTAGCCGTCACGCGAGTTCGTGCGCGCCTCGGTGGCGTGCGGGCGGTTCACCGGCAGGTGGTCGGCGTTGATGCCGACGCGGTAGCGGTGGGCGTCGCCGTACGCGAAGAGACGGCCCTGGAGCATCTTGTCCGGGGACGGACCGATGCCGGGGACGAAGTGCGCCGGGGAGAAGATGGACTGCTCGACCTCGGCGAAGACGTTCTCCGGGTTGCGGTTGAGCTCCAGCTTGCCGATCTCGATCGGCGGGTAGTCCTCGTGCGGCCACACCTTGGTGAGGTCGAACGGGTTGAAGCGGTACTGGGCCGCGTCGGCGTCCGGCATGATCTGGACCTGCACGGTCCAGGTCGGGAACTCGCCGCGCTCGATGGACTCGCGCAGGTCGCGCTGGTGGGAGTCCGGGTCCTCACCGGCGAGCCGGTTGGCCTCGGCCTGGGTGAGGTTCTTGATGCCCTGGTCGGTCTTGAAGTGGTACTTGACCCAGAAGACCTCGCCGGCCTCGTTGTTCCACTGGAACGTGTGCGAGCCGTAGCCGTTCATGTGGCGGTAGGACGCCGGGATGCCGCGGTCGCCGAACAGCCAGGTCACCTGGTGCGTGGACTCGGGCGACAGACCCCAGAAGTCCCAGACGTTGTCCGCCTCCTGCGAACCCGTGTACGGGTCGCGCTTCTGGGTGTGGATGAAGTCGGGGAACTTGATGGCGTCGCGTATGAAGAACACCGGCGTGTTGTTGCCGACGAGGTCGTAGTTGCCCTCTTCGGTGTAGAACTTCAGCGCCCAGCCGCGCGGGTCACGGCGGGCGTCGGCGCCGCCGAGGCTGTCCGCGACGGTGGAGAAGCGCAGGAAGGTCTCGGTCTGCTTGCCGACCTCGGAGAGGAACTTCGCCCGGGTGTACTGCGTGACGTCCGCGGTCACCGTGAAGGTGCCGTAGGCGCCGGCGCCGCGGGCGTGCACCACGCGCTCCGGGATGCGCTCGCGGTTGAAGTGCGCGAGCTTCTCCAGGAGGAGCTGGTCCTGGACGAGGACCGGCCCGCCGACCCCAGCGGTCTCACTGTTCTGGTTGTCGGCGACCGGAGCCCCGGCCTCCGTGGTGAGCGGTCCCTGCGTCACGTGCGCCTCCTGCGTCATTCCTGCAAGTCCTGTCCTTGGCGTTTGCCGTATCCGATCCTACGATGGACTTTGTCTAAGTCAAGTAAGCATCCAAGTCCACATCGGTTCGGGATCTGCACCGAATCCCCACTGTTAGGCTGGCGTGTATGAGTGACCTGCTGGAACGACTTCGCGGACGCGGCTGGCGCATGACGGCCCAGCGGCGTGTCGTGGCCGAAGTACTCGACGGTGACCACGTTCACCTGACGGCAGACGAAGTGCACGCACGCGCTGTCACCAAACTGCCCGAGATTTCTCGAGCGACGGTGTACAACACCTTGGGCGAGCTGGTCTCGCTCGGCGAGGTGCTCGAGGTCTCGACGGACCGGCGGGCCAAGCGCTACGACCCGAACGCGCACCGCCCCCACCAGCACCTGGTCTGCGCCCAGTGCGGCGCCATCCGCGACGTCCACCCGGCGGGCGACCCGCTGGCCGACCTGCCGGACGGCGAGCGCTTCGGCTTCGTGGTCTCGGCGGTCGAGGTGACCTACCGCGGGGTGTGCCCGAACTGCGCCGGCGCCTGACCGGCGGGATGTGACGGAAGGCCGGGGGCCGAGCCCCCGGCCTTCCGCGTTTACGTTCAGGTCCGTGTTTACGTTCAGGAACGACTCGAGGCCCGGATCCATGGGATCCGGGCCTCGGGCCTTCAGTAGCGGGGACAGGATTTGAACCTGCGACCTCTGGGTTATGAGCCCAGCGAGCTACCGAGCTGCTCCACCCCGCGTCGGTAAACACGACTCTACGGGAGTCCACCCGGCAGATGCAAATCAGTTAACCGGCACCCCGGCCGGCCTCATACGGAGAGCTCCTCCGCGAGCGCGTCCCGGAGCCGCGCGGCCCGCTCGGCGACCTCCGCCGGGCCGAGCTCCATGGCCCGTACGCACCACTTCTGCCCCTCCGCGAGGTCCCCGTGCCGGGCCGCGAGCAGCCCCAGGCGCAGGGCGGCCCGGCCGTGCCCGGCCACCGCCGCCCGGGTCCACCACAGGGCGGCCTCCGGCTCGTTGCCCTCGCGGGCCAGCAGCAGCCCGAGGTTGAAGGCGCCGTTGCGGGAGCCGGCCTCGGCCGCCTCCCGGTACCAGCGGGCGGCCACGGTCAGGTCGCCCCGGGCCGCGGCCAGCATCCCGACCCGCACCTGGGCCCGGCGGTGGCCCTGCTCGGCGGCCCGCTCGTACCAGTCCTCGCTCTCGCTGCGCGCGGCACCGCCGACCGGCTCGCCCAGCGCGACCGGCTCGGGCGGCGGGGCCAGCGACTCCAGCAGCGCGGCCAGCCGGAAGGCCGCCTCCGCGCTGCCGCCGCTCGCGGCGCAGCGCAGGTGGCGCTCGGCGGCGCGCTCCTCGCCGTCGCGCACGAGGGCGATCCCGACCTGGAGGGCGGCGTCGGTGTGACCGGCCGCGGCGGCCCGCTCGTACCACTTCAGGGCGGAGCGGTCCTCGTCGCGGCTGGCGAAGAGGATCCCGAGGTTGAAGGCGGCGTCCACGCTGCCCGCCTCGGCCGCCTTGGAGAACCAGGGCTCGGCCCCCGCCGCGTCCCCGGCCTGGAGCAGCATGATCGCCAGCGCGTTGGCGGCCTCGCGGTGGCCCGCGTAGGCGGCGCGGCGGTACCACTGCTCGGCCTGGGCGGTCCGCTCCTGGGCGGCGCACAGCAGGGCGAGGTTGTAGGCGCCGTTGTGGTCGCCGGCGTCCATCGCGACCCGGTACCACTTCTCGGCCGTCTCGGTCTCGCCGCGGGCCGCGTGCAGGGCGCCGAGGGCGTTCGCCGCGTTCCCGTCGCCGTCCTGCGCGGCACGGTGCCACCAGGCGGCCGCGCTGTCCTCGTCCCCGGCGTCGCGCAGCAGGAAGCCGAGCGCGCACGCGGCCCGGGCCTCGCCCTGCTTGGCCGAGCTGAGGTACCAGCGGCCGGCCTCCTTCAGCTCGCCGCGCGCCTCCAGGAGGGCGCCCAGGTGCAGGCCGGCGCGCCGGTGGCCCCGGGCGGCGGCCTGCCGGTACCACTGCTCCGCCTCGGCGGGGTCGCCCTTGCGCAGGTGCCGGGCCAGCCGGTAGGCGGCCTCGCGGTGGCCCTGTTCGGCGGCGGCCCGGAACCAGCGCTCGATGCCCTTGTCCCCGCGGTGCTCCAGCAGGTCGGCCAGGCCGTACGCGCCGAGGGCGTGGCCGGACTCGGCCGCCTGGCGCAGCCAGTACTCGGCGGCGGGCTCGTCCCCGCGCTCGCGGTAGTGGCGGCCCAGGGCGTGCGCGGCGGGGGCGGAGCCGGCGACGGCGGCGACCCGCCACCAGCCCGCGGCCTCGTCGGGGTAGCCGCGCTGGAGGAGGAGGACGCCCAGGTTGTTGGCGGCGGCACGGTCCCCCGCGCCGGTGGCGCCGCGCAGGTAGGGCTCGGCCCCGGCCAGGTCGCCGCGGCGCAGCAGCAGGGCGCCGAGCACGCTCATGGCGCCGGGGTCGCCCTTGTCGGCGGCCACCCGGTGGCGCGCCTCCAGTTCGGCGTCGGTGGCCCCGTCGGCGTCGCCGAAGGCTTCCTCCGCGAAATCCGCATCGGTCAGTGCGGTCTGCGCGTTGACAGCGGGAGCCGCCTTACCGGCCTCCGTACCCGACTCGGCCTCCGCCCTCACAAACCGCCCTGTCTCCAGCAGAGTTGACCTGTCCCCCATAAATCCCATCGTCGCATCACCTGCTACCCGCGTACACCTGGTATGTCGCAGCCAGTGAGGTCGCTACACCGTTTTGTCGACATGCCCACAGAGAGACAAGTCAAACACGCTCACGCCCCAACTCACCCGCCCCAGTGACCTCGTGTCCCCCAGCAGCTTCTTCCCGGCTTCTTCCGGGCATGACGAAGGCCCGGATCCCATGGGATCCGGGCCTTCGTTTTCAGTAGCGGGGACAGGATTTGAACCTGCGACCTCTGGGTTATGAGCCCAGCGAGCTACCGAGCTGCTCCACCCCGCGTCGGTGAAACCACAGTATCACGACGCGGGGCAGAGCCATTACCGCTTTCTAGCCGGGTCGCCTAGCCCCCCGGCTTGGGGGCCGTCAGCTTCGCCTCCGCGTCGATCGCCCGCTTCAGCGCCGCCTGGAGGTCGCCCTGGGCCTTGCCGTACGCGGTCCAGTCACCGGCCTTCATGGCCTTGTCGGCCTCCTCGACCGCCTTCTGGGCGTCGGCGAGGGCCGCCTTGACCGTCGGGTCCTGCGCGGCCGGCGGGTTGGCGGGGGTCTCGCCCGGCTTGGTCGGCGGGGTCTCCGGGGGTACCGGCACGGTCGGGGCCTCGGCTCCGAACACCACGTTCAGCGCCTTCTCCAGGGTGTCCTCGAAGGCCGTCTGGCCGCCGTAGGTCACGAGCACCTTGCGCAGCAGCGGGTACTTCAGCCCGGAGCTGCGGACGTACACCGGCTCCACGTAGAGCATGCCGCCGTCCATCGGGACCGCGAGCAGGTTGCCGTACTCGATCTCCGAGTCACCGCCGCGCAGCAGCCGGATCGACTCGGCGATCTTCGGCTCCGACTGGAACTTGCTCTGCACCTGGCCCGGGCCGTCCGGCGGCTTGCTGGTCGGCATCTTCAGGATTCGGATCTTGCCGTAGTCCGGGGTGCCCGGATCGGCGTTCACCGCCATGAAGGCGCTCAGGTTGGGCCGCTCGTTCGGCGTGAAGGTGGTCGTGAGCGAGAAGACCTGGTCCTTCTCCGGCTGGCCCGGCATCTTCATCGACAGGTAGTACGGCGGAACGGCCGTACCGGCCTTGGTCGTCGGGTCGTCCGGGACGGCCCAGGCCTCGCTGCCGCTGAGGAAGGTCTGCGGGTCCGTGACGTGGTAGCGGGTCAGGAGCTCGCGCTGGACCTTGAACAGGTCCTGCGGGTAGCGCATGTGGTCCATGAGCGGCTTGGAGATCTCGCTCTTGGGCTTCACGGTGCCCGGGAAGGCCTTCATCCAGGTCTTCAGGACCGGGTCCTGGGTGTCCCACTGGTAGAGGTCCACCGTGCCGTCGTAGGCGTCGACGGTGGCCTTCACCGAGTTGCGGATGTAGTTGACCCGGTTCTCCTGGGCCACCACGGCGCGCTGGCTGTTGGTCAGCGAGTCCGCGGTGCTCTGGCCGAGCGTGGTGCGCGAGGCGTACGGGTAGCCGTTCGTCGTCGTGTAGGCGTCGACGATCCACTTGATCCGCCCGTCGACGACGGCCGGGTACGGGGCGCCGTCGATGGTCAGCCAGGGCGCGACGGCCTCGACGCGGTCCTTGGGCGTGCGGTTGTAGAGGATCCGCGAGCCCTCGCCGATGGCCCCCGAGTAGAGGATCTGCGGCTCGCTGAAGGCGAGCGCGTACGCGGCGCGGTTGACGGGGTTGTTCAGGTTGACGCCGGAGTCGCCCTTGTAGCTCGTCTCCTTCTCGCCCTTGTCGTCCGAGTAGTCGAGCTCCTTCTGCGGTCCGCCGACGATCGAGTACTGCTTCGTCTGCTCCCCGTAGTAGATCCGCTGCTGGAAGTCCGTGCCGAACATGCCCTTGGAGGGCAGGTCGGACTGGGTGAAGTCGGGGGCGCCGTCCTTGACCGTGGTGCCCTTGGCCGCGACGACGCCGTAGCCGTGGGTGTACTTGAAGTGGTCGTTGATCCAGTTGTTCTTCGGGATGCCGCCGATGTTCAGCTCACGCAGCCCGATGACCGTGTCCTGGCCGCTGTACCGGTCGACCGCCAGCGTGGACGGGAAGCCGTAGTAGCCCTTGACCTGCTGGAGCTGCTGGAAGGCCGGCGAGACGATGTTCGGGTCGAGCAGGCGCAGGCTGGCGGTGGTGTCGGCCACCGACCGCAGCTTGGTCCGGTCGTCCGTCTGCGGGACGCCCGGGTAGTCCTTGACCTCGGCCGTGTCGATCCCGTAGGCGTCGCGCGTGGCCTTGATGTTCTTCTCGACGTACGGGGATTCCTTGGCCTGCTCGTTCGGCTGGACCTGGAACTTCTGCACGATCGCCGGGTACAGCCCGCCGATCAGGATCGCCGAGAGGACCATCAGGCCGAAGCCGATGACCGGCAGCTGCCAGGTGCGCCGCCACAGGGTGGCGAAGAACAGCACCGCGCAGATGGCGGCGATGGCGACGAGGATCGTCTTGGCCGGCAGGTAGGCGTTGGCGTCGACGTAGCGCAGGCCGGTCCAGTTGTCGGAGGCCTTGAAGTCGCTGGACTTCACGGCGAGGCCGTACCGGTCGAGCCAGTACGCGACCGCCTTGAAGGTGACGAAGAGGCCGAGGAGCACCGACAGGTGCCCGGTGGCCGCGGCGGTGGCCCGGGCGCCCGGGCTGGTCACGCGCAGTCCGCCGTACAGGTAGTGCACGACGACGGCCGCGATCACCGACAGCACGACCGCGGCGAAGCCGAAGCCGAGCAGGAAGCGGTACCAGGGCAGGTCGAACGTGTAGAAGGACACGTCGAGGTGGAACTGGGGGTCCTTCTTGCCGAAGGGCACCCCGTTCACGTACATCAGCCAGGTCTTCCACTGGCCGGCCGCCGATGCCCCCGCGATCATCCCGACGATCGCGGCGATGCCCAGGAGCAGCCACTTCTTGTACGGGGCGACGCTCATCCGGTAGCGGTCGAGGCTCTGCTGCTCCATCGACATCGCGCTGAGCGGCGGCCGCAGCCGGTACGCCAGCCACACGTTCAGCCCGACGGCGCCCGCCATCAGCAGACCGAAGACGGCGAAGAGGCCGATCTTGGTCCACAGGGTGGTGGTGAAGACCGAGGAGTACTTGACGGAGCGGAACCAGAGCCAGTCCGTCCAGAAGCCGGCGAACATGATGAACGCCATGGCCAGAACGGCCAGGACGCCCAGGGTCAGCAGAAGGGTCCGGGCACGCCGGGAGGGGCGGCCGACTCTCATCCGTGGCCCGGAGGGGCCTCCGCCGCGGTCCGGCATCTGGAAAGCCAAGGTGCGCACCTCGAATGTCGCTGGGTCTGGTCGTGGGCCCACGATCGTAGGGCCCACCCATGCAACTTACTGAGGCTTTAGTCAGTTCCCGGTATCGGGGAGAAAGGAGGCAGGATGTTGTCCATGTCCAACCTTTCGCCCTCCCCCGGCACCCCCATGGCGGCCACTCCGCTGACCCGCGCCGTCCTCGAGATCGACGAGTACGCCTCCACCCTCGGCTGGGACAAGCCGGCCCGTCTCTTCGCCCTGGTCGACACGGCCCGCCTGCGCCGCCAGGAGCCCGGCCTCGCCGGCCAGCTCGGCCTCGACAAGGACGACGCCGGCAAGGCCCAGCTCACCCCGATCGAGCAGGACGAGGTGCCGGCCGGGACCCCGCTGGACAAGTTCCTGGGAACCATCGCCTGGCCCGACGCGGTCGTCGGGTGCGCCCTGACGGTGGAGCGGCTGATGCTGCCGCCGTCCGCCGAGGCCTCCGTACCGGAGGGGCTCAGCGACAAGCAGCTGGCCAAGTGGGTCGCCGGCCACCCGGAGCGGCAGGAGGTGCGCCTGACGGTGGGCGTCCTGCGCGACGGTTCGCGGGAGTCCGCCGTACGGCTGCGGGACAAGGACTCCTCCAGCGAGGTGCTGACCGGCGCCGGCCTGGTGCCGGGGCTGGCCGAGGCGCTGTCGGCCACCTTCGCCTGAGCCGCCTGCCCCCGGAACCGGCGCCGGGGACCCGGCCGGAACCGCCCGCTCAGGACTTCGTGCAGCGCGGCAGGCCGGCCGTGTCCCCCTTGCTGATCTTCTGCAGGGCCTTGGTGGCGTCGTCGATGGTGGAGACCTTCACCAGGGTGAGGCCGTCGGGGACCTGCGCGGCGGCGGAGGCGCAGTTCTCGGCCGGGGTCAGGAAGTACTCGGCCCCGGCCTGACGGGCGCCGATGGTCTTCATCTGGATGCCGCCGATCGGACCGACCTTGCCCGTGTCGTCGATGGTGCCGGTGCCGGCGATGAACTTGCCGCCGGTCAGGTCCTCGGGGGTGAGCTTGTCGACGATGCCCAGCGCGAACATCAGGCCGGCGCTGGGGCCGCCGACGTCGGCGAGCTTGATGTCGATCGGGAACGGGAAGGTGTGGTCGGTCCCGGCCCGGATGCCGACGACGGCGTGGCCGTCGTCCGGCGCCTTGCCCGCGGTGACGGTGACCTTGGTGGTCTCGGTGGGCTCGCGGTTGGCCTTCTCGGCCTCGGCCGCGGCGGCGGCGGGCACGACGGTGAACTCGACGGGCTCGCCCGGCTTGTGCTTGGTGACGAGCTTGGCCACGTCGCCGGGCGCGGTGACGGGGCTGCCGTCGACCTCCTTGACGACGTCACCGGCGTGCAGCCTGCCCTCGGAGGGGCTGCCCTTGACCACGGTGGCGACGACGACGCGGGCGGTGACCGGGATGCCGAGCTGCTTGAGGGCGGCCACCTTGGCGCTCTCCTGCGACTGGCTGAACTCCTCGGCGTTCTCCTGCGTGGACTCCTTGTCCGTCTTCCCGTCCGGGTAGAGGTTCTCGTGCGGGACGACGATGTTGTCGTCCGCGAGCCAGCCGTACACGGCCTCGAGCAGGTTCATGTCGTAGTCGGCGCCGGTGACGCGGACCGTGGTCATGTTGAGGTGACCGGTGGTCGGGTACGTCTTGTGGCCCGAGATGTTCAGGACCGGCTCGCCGTGCGATTCGCCCAGGGTGTTCACGGTGGGTCCGGGGCTCATCTCGGAGTACGGGACCTTGAGGAACACCCCCGCGCAGAGCAGCGCGAACAGCACGAGGGAGGAGGCGAGCATCGTCGCTGTACGGCGTGGCATGGATCGACAGTACGGGACGGTCCGGGCGCGCGACCCGTGGGGCCGGTCCGTACGGGGGGCCGCGGGCGGAACTCTCAGGCGATTCTCAGCGGGGGGCCTTCGGGCCCGCTCACCGCGGACTCCCGGGACGCGTCAGACGGCGTCGGAACCGGAATGCGCCTTCTCCTTGTGACCGGCCCGCTCGGCCTTGTCCATGGCCTCGCGGAACCTCGCGTAGCCGGCGAGCTCGGATATGTCCCCCTGGGTTCGGTCGCGCGCTGCCCAGCTGCCCCATATCGCCGCCCCGATCGCGGCGAACAGCGGAATCAGCAACCACGCCAGTGACGCCATGGACGTGCCTCCCTGCCCCGAAAGTACGAGTGTCGTCGGTGGCTTCAACGCTCGTGCCCGTAGGGGGGTTACGCAAATCGAGGGCGTGTTGCGCGGCCGAACGGGTGTGAGGCTACTCCCGCCCGGCCGCGCCTGCGCGACCGGGGGGCCGCGGTGTGCTCGGGCGGGGTCAGCAGGCGCCGACCCACTCCTCCGTGCCGTCCGAGAAGGTCTGGTGCTTCCAGATCGGGACCTCGTGCTTGAGGTCGTCGATCAGCATCCGGCAGGCCTCGAAGGCCTCGCCGCGGTGCGGGCAGGAGACGGCCACGATCACGGCCAGGTCGCCCACGGCCAGGTCGCCGACGCGGTGGACGGCCGCCAGGGCGCGGACCGGGTACTTCTCCACGACGCGCTCGGCGATGCGGCGCATCTCGGCCTGGGCCGTCGGGTGGCAGGAGTAGCCGAGGGAGTCGACGTCGGCCCCGCCGTCGTGGTTGCGCACCGTGCCGACGAAGAGGGTGGTGCCTCCCGTCGCGTCGTCGCCGACGGCCTGGAAGACCTCGTCGAGCGAGAGCGGGGTCTCACGGATCTCGAGCAGCCGGATCGGGTCCTGGGCGGCCTGCTCGCCGGGGTGGTCGAAGTGCGGTGCCATGTCATCCATCGTGCCCTAGCGGCTGACGTGGCGGAATAGCCGGATCGCCCGTGCCGTGACCGGCCGGTTGGGAGTCTCCTACAGGGGGCCCGTGCTCCGGCCGGGCCCGGAGCGGTGTCCGGGCCCGTGGGGGCCGGCGGGGCGGGCGCGGCGGCCGGTCAGAGGCCGCGGCGCCGGCGGGCCCGGCGGACGGCCGCGGCGGCGCCCAGCAGGGCCACCGTCGCACCGGCGGCGCCGGCGGCCGTGGCGGCGTCCTTGCGGCCCAGGCGGCGGCCCGCGACGGTGTGCCGGCCGGACACCTCCTGGAGCAGCTCGGCGAGCACCTCCTCGTTGGTCCAGCGGGGCCGCCAGCCCGCCGCGTGCAGCCCGCTGACGCTGACCACCCAGGGGTGCATCGTGTACGCGAGGTCCCCGGCCGGGGACGGGGTCAGCCCGATCCGGTGCAGCCGGGCCGCGGCGCCCAGGGCGACCGCCGAGGGCAGCTCCATGCGGCGGATGCCGCTGAGCTCCTCGACCTCCTCCTGTTCCAGCCAGCCCTCGCAGCCGACGGCCAGTTCGCCCTCGACCTTCTCCAGCGCGGCGTACTCCAGGGCGCTGACCAGGTCCTCGACGTGGCAGAACTGCCAGGTGGGCCGGGATCCCGCGACGACGAGCAGGCGCGGGGACTCGAAGTAGCGGGTCAGGGCGGTGTCCGTGCCGCCGACCAGCACGGCCGGGCGGAGCACGGTCACGTTGAGGCCGGGGTGGGCGCGGGGCGCCCGGCGGCCCAGGCGCTCGATCTCCAGCAGGTCGCCGACGCCGGTCGCCTCGGCGGTGGCGCGCAGCTCGGAGTCCTCGGAGAGCGGGATGTCGTTGTCGGGCAGGGCCCCGTAGACCATGGCGGAGGTGCAGAGCACGACCCGGTGCACCCCGGCCGCCGCGGCGGCGGTCAGCACGGTCTGGGTCCCGCGTACGTTGTACGCGGTACGGGCCGCGGGGTCGGTCTCCAGGTCCAGGTCGAGCGCGAGGTGCACGACCACGTCGGCCCCGCGCAGCCGCTCGGCGATGGCGGGGTCGCGTACGTCCAGGACGTGCCACTGGGCGTCGGCGCAGTCCCCGCGCCGCTCGTCGATGGCGATGACCTGCTTGACCTCGTCGGATGCGGCGAGGCGGGCCACGAGGGCGGCGCCGACGCCGGAGGCCGCTCCGGTGACCGCGATCACGGGGCTGTGCCGGCGGGGGGCGGCCTCGTTTCGCGCCTGGCGAACGCCGGGGGCGCTGTCGCCGTGCTCAGGGCGGTTTTCGGCGTCGTGCGGCGCGCGAGCCTGCGGATCTGGGGAACTCACCGGGCGTCTCCAGCGGTTGTCTTCAGTGGGGGCGCGCCGTGACGCGTACCCACCAGGTGATGTCCATCCTGCCGCAGCCCAGGAGTCGGCGGAGCACCGAGCCCGGAAGCGGGAGTGGTGTCTACGCTGGGTGGTGTTGTCGGACCATTGCCCGTCGGCGTCCGCCGGCGGCCCTACGAGCCGAGGAAACCCGTGAGCGACACCCCATTCGGATTCGGCCTTCCGCCGGAGGAGCCGGAGGACGGCGACAAGGGCAAGAAGGGGGGCCAGGGCGGCCCCGCGAATCCGTTCGGGTTCGGCCCGGGCGGTCTCCCCGGCGGCCTTCCCGGCGGCGCGGACAATCCGTTCGCCGCGATGTTCGGTTCGATGAACCCGAACGACCTGGGCGCCGCCTTCCAGCAGCTGGGCCAGATGCTCAGCTACGAGGGCGGTCCCGTGAACTGGGACATGGCCAAGGACATCGCCCGCCAGACCGTCGCCCAGGGCACGGCGGACGGCGTGAAGGACGCCAGCGTCGGCCTCGCCGAGAAGTCGGCGGTCGAGGAGGCGGTGCGCCTGGCCGACCTGTGGCTGGACGGTGTGACCTCCCTGCCGTCGGGCGCCAACGCGGCCGTCGCGTGGAGCCGCGCCGAGTGGGTCGAGGCGACCCTCCCGGTGTGGAAGGAGCTGGTGGACCCGGTCGCCGAGCGCGTCGGGGCGGCCATGGGCGGTGTGCTGCCCGAGGAGATGCAGGCCATGGCGGGCCCGCTGCTCGGCATGATGCGCTCCATGGGCGGGGCCATGTTCGGCCAGCAGATCGGCCAGGCCGTGGGCACCCTCGCGGGCGAGGTCGTCGGCTCCACGGACATCGGGCTGCCGCTGGGCCCGGCCGGGCGGGCGGCGCTGCTGCCGTTGAACATCGAGAGCTTCGGCAAGGACCTGGGCGTCCCCTCGGACGAGGTGCGCCTGTACCTGGCCCTGCGCGAGGCGGCGCACGCCCGTCTCTTCGCGCACGTGCCGTGGCTGCGCTCGCACCTGTTCGGCGCGGTCGAGGGTTACGCGCGCGGTATCAAGGTGGACACCTCGAAGCTGGAGGACGTGGTCGGGCAGCTCGACCCGTCGAACCCGGAGCAGCTCCAGGAGGCTCTCCAGGGCGGCATGTTCCAGCCGCAGGACACCCCGGAGCAGAAGGCCGCGCTGGCCCGCCTGGAGACGGCGCTCGCGCTGGTCGAGGGCTGGGTGGACGCCGTGGTCCACGAGGCGGCCAAGCCCCGCCTGACCTCGGCCGACGCGATGCGCGAGACGATGCGCCGGCGGCGCGCCTCGGGCGGTCCGGCGGAGCAGACCTTCGCGACGCTGATCGGGCTGGAGCTGCGGCCGCGCCGGCTGCGCGACGCCTCGCGGCTGTGGGCCTCGCTCACGGACGCGCGCGGGGTGGACGGCCGCGACGGGCTGTGGGAGCACCCGGACATGCTGCCGACGGCCTCCGACCTGGACGACCCGGACGGGTTCGTGCACCGGGAGCAGCTGGACTTCTCGGAGATCGACAAGATGCTCGGCGAGGCCGCCGAGAAGCGCGACCAGGGCGAGGGTGACGAGAAGAAGTGAGCCTGCACGAAGACGCCGTCCTGGTCCTGAAGGGCTACGAGGGCCGGGACGAGCAGCAGCGCGCCCTGCGGGACGTGTACCTGGAGCACCTGGCGGAGCACCCGGACGGGATGTACAAGCCCTGCGGGGCCGGGCATGTGACGGGCAGCGCGCTGGTGATCGACCCGGCGGGCGGCCGCGTCCTGCTGACCCTGCACAAGAAGCTCGGCCTGTGGCTCCAGATGGGCGGGCACTGCGAGCCCGGTGACGCCACGCTGGCGGACGCGGCGATGCGCGAGGCCGTAGAGGAGTCGGGCATCGCCTCCGGGCTGACCCTGCTGGAGGGCGGGCCCGTGCGGCTGGACCGGCACCCGATCCCGGCGCCGTGCAACTGGCACCTGGACGTGCAGTACGCGGCGCTGGCTCCGGCCGGTGTGGAGGCGGAGATCAGCGACGAGTCGCTGGACCTGCGCTGGTTCCCGTACGCGGAGGTCCCCTCGGTGGCCGACACCTCGGTGGTGCGGCTGATGGAGGCGACCCTGGAGCGGCTGGGCGCGTGACGTGAGGAAGGGGCGGATCCCGTGGGGTCCGCCCCTTCCTCGTGCCGGTCGGCGTGCGCGGCCGTCAGTTCCAGGCGTTGTTCTGGTTCTGGGCGTGCGCGCCGTGCTGGCCCATGCCGTACTGGGCGGCGAGGCCCTGGCCGAGCTGGGCGTTCTGCGGGGGCAGCACCTCGCTGGGCTGCACCAGGGCGAAGCCGGTGCCGAGGAAGCTGAGCTCCCAGCCCTCGCCGGTGTTGCCGCGGCGCCGCCAGACGCCGCTGGAGTGCGTCTGGGCCTGCATCTGGACGCGCAGCGAGGTGGACCAGGCGACGATGGCGTCGGCGTCGACGTTGACGTACTTGTCCGGGGTGACCTGCATCATCAGCGGCTGTCCGGAGGTCATCAGGGCGACCTTGCCGCGGCCGGTGATGTTGAGCTGGTACTTGCCGGAGCCGGAGATCCCGTACTGGCTGTCCACCGCGATGACCTCGGTGTGCAGGGTGGAGTCCATGGCCAGGACGTAGCCGCTGTCGACGGTCAGGCCCTCGTGGTCGACGTCGACGACGTGGACGTGCTGGGCGAGGTTGGCGAAGTAGACGGTGCCCTGCCCGGAGCAGCGCATCAGGTCGAGGCCCTCGCCGGTGCGCAGGCGGGCGCCGCGCTGGTTGCCGCTCTGGTACTCGCCGTCGAAGTCGACGATGCCCTGGTAGGCGACCATCGAGCCCTTGCGGGCGAGGACGTCGTCGGAGCCGTTCAGGGTGACCCGCAGCAGCTGCGGGTTCTGGACGGCGTACCGCTCCTGGGACTGCTGCTCGGCGTGGCCGAAAAGTGAGCTCTGCATGGTGTGTCCGCTCCCCCTCAGCCCCGGGTCCGGAGCCGGTCGGTGCTGTCCTCGCTGGGCTGTACGACGACGATGCCCTGGCCGGAGAAGGCCATCTGGTAGGCCTCCCCGCTGCCCCGGCCGATCAGCGACGAGGCCTTGAAGCTGCTCTTGCCCTTGACCTTGAGGTTCGGGGACCAGGCGACGAGCGCGTCGGGGTCGACGAACGTCTCGTCGTCGCCGCGCCCGCAGTCGACCACGATCGGGGTGCCGCGCGAGGTGATGGCGACCCAGCCCGTGCCGGAGACCTGCACGTTGAACAGGCCCTGGCCGGCGAACTTGGCCATGCCCTTGACGCGTTCCACGCCCCACTGGAGGTGGGCGTCGAAGGCGAGCAGGTTGGTGCCGTTGACGGAGAGGGCGTCGTTGTTGAGGTTGATGCAGACGACGTTCGCGCCGTAGTCGGCGAGGTAGAGCAGGCCGTCGCCGGTGCATTTCATGAGCGGGGCGCCCTCGCCCGTGAGCCACTGGGAGGCCATCTGGCGCACGGCCGGCGGGTTGGGCTCGTACTGGACGAAGCCCTCGTAGGCGACCATCGATCCGGTGCGGGCGAAGAGGTCCTGGCCGCTCTGCATGGCGACCTTGAGCATGGCGGACCCGTGGTTCTCCATGCGGGCCGTGACGGGGGTCGGGGCGTAGCCCGCGAGCTGCTGGTTCATCGGGTTCATGGCATTCATGTGGGGCTCCCTCAGACCTCGTACGGCTGGACGACGATGAAGTTGCCGGGGGCGCCGCGGAACTGGAGGTTCACGGTCTCCCCGCTGTGGCCCGGGTAGGCGTTGCGGCGCAGCCGGACCTGGCTGGAAACGATCACCTGGGAGGCCGCCGACCAGGCCACGATGGCGTTGCTGTCGGCGAAGGTGGTCGGGGTGACGGGCAGGACGACGGGGGTGCCGTGCGTCTTGACGACGACGGTGCCGGTGCCCTGGAAGAGCATGGTGAACAGGGCTCCGCCGGGGATGCCGTGGCCCTCGATGCGGCGGACCTCGTGCTGGAGGGACTCGTCGAAGGCGAGGACGTTCTCGGAGTTGACGCAGATGCCGTCGCCCTGGAGCTCGATGGCGTGCAGGTGGGCGCCGTTCTCCGCGAGGAAGAGCTGGCCGCGGCCGGTGCAGCGCATCAGCTGCATCTCCTGGCCGGTGGCGTTGCCGACGATGCGGCCGGCGAAGCCCGCGCCCTTGTAGCTGAAGTCGACCTTGCCCTGGTAGAGGACCATGCTGCCCTGGCGGGCGAGCACGGGCTGGCCGCCGCCGGCGGCGAGGTCGACCCGCATGAGCTGGTGGTTCTGCGCGGTCCAGCGGGCGCCCGTGGGGGCCTCCTTGTACAGCTGGAGCGCGGAGGCGAGGCCCGGTCCGGCCTGCGGGGCCGCCTGGCCGTAGGGGGCCGGGGGCTGCTGGCCGCCGTACGGGGGCTGCTGGCCGTACTGCGGCTGCTGGCCGTAGGGGGCCTGCTGGCCGTACGGGGGCTGGCCGGGCTGGGCGTAGCCCTGCTGCTGGGGCGGGACCTGGCCGCCGTAGGAGGGCTGGGGCGGCTGGCCGTAGGGCGCGGGGGCCGGTCCCGGGGGCGGGACCTGGCCGCCGTACGAGTGCTGCTGCGGGCGGCCGCCGTGCGAGGGCGGGCCGGGCTGCTGCGGCGGGTGGGGCGGCTGGCCGTAGGGGGTCGCGGGGGCGGGCGGGACCAGCGGGCCGACCATGGTCGGGGCCGAGTGCACCGGGGCCTGGGGCTGCTGCTGGGGCTGGTGGGGCTGCTGCGGCGCGGCGTACGGCGCGGGCGCGGGCGGCTGCTGCTGCGCCGGCGCGCTGTAGGACGGGGCCGGGGCAGCGGCCTGGGCCGGCGGGGCGAACGACGGGGCGGCGGCCTGCGGCTGGGCCGGGACCGGGGCCTGCTGCTGCGGCTCCTCCTCGGCGACCTCGCCGCCGAAGTTCTCCAGCAGCGCGGCGAGCCCGCCGTCGAAGCCCTGGCCGACGGCGGCGAAGCGCCAGACGTCCTTGCGGTAGAAGTCGCCGATCATCAGGGCGCGCTCGGTGCTGAACTCGGAGCCCGTGAACGAGTAGCGCACGACCTCCTCGCCGCCGGCCACGATCCGGATGTAGCCGGGACCGATCTGCGACATCTGTCCGTCGCCGTCGAGGCTGGCGGTGAAGGACAGCTTGTGGATCGCGGCGGGCACGTGGTCGAGGGTCACCCGGAAGGAATCGGTGTCCCCGGCCTGCGCGCCGAGCTGCTGGACGGACTCCTCGGGCGACTTCGGCTGGTTGTAGAAGACGAAGTAGCGGTCGTCCGACAGCCGCTCGTCGGCGTCGAGGCCGAAGCAGCTGATGTCGAAGGTGAGTCCGGGTCCGGCGATCTGGACGCCCACGTACAGATCGGTACCCGCCGTCAGGTCACTGATCCTGGCCTTGTGGCCGCGTTGGAATTCCCTGGCCATACGTCCGACCGTCCCCCGTCCCGAGTGTGAGTGCGCGGCTGCTCGCCTGCCTGATCGTGTCCGCCGGACGTGTCCCGCGGTCGTGTGCCGCTCAGGCTAACGGCTCCGGCCGACATCCGGGCAAGCCGGTACCGAGCCGGTACAAACCGCGTCCGGCGCGGAGGGTCATTCCTCGCGGGCGGCCGGAATGGTCGGCAGCCGCTCCGCCGCGACCACCCCTTCGAGGAAGCCGCGGGCCCGCTCGGTCTTCGGGTAGGCCTCCAGCAGCTCCCAGAACCGGGGGCCGTGGCCCGGCACGAGGAGGTGCGCCAGCTCGTGCAGGAGCACGTAGTCGACGACGTACTCCGGCATCCCCTGGAGCCGGTGGGAGAGCCGGATGCTGCCTTCGGCCGGGGTGCAGGAGCCCCAGCGGGTGTTCTGGTTGGTGACCCAGCGGACCGAGCGCGGGCGGGGCCGGCCGCCGAAGTACTGCTCGGACAAACGCACGGCGCGTTCGGTGAGTTCCGTGTCGCCGAGGGTGCGCCTGCTCTCCTGGGCGGCGAGCTTGTCCAGCATGACGCCCACCCAGCGCCGTTCCTCCGCCTCGGACATGCGGGCGGGGATCAGGACGACCGTCCGGTCGCCCTCGCGGTAGGCGGAGACGGTCCTGCGGCGGCGCGCGCTCCGGCGTACTTCGACGGCGTGCTGGGGTGGGTCGGCGGACACGCCTCGACGGTACCCGCTCGCCGCGGCGGAAGTCGCGCACGTCCGCGCTTCGAACAGGATCCCCGCGCCGCCCCACCGGAATCACCCCTTTCGTTCATCTCATATGCCTAATACCCCTTGCCTGTGGACAAACCTCCGCGCCCGGGGCGGCGGGCGGGCATCGTGACGGAGGAGGCCGCGGACGGCGGCGGACGGTACGGCACAGGAGGAGGAGGCGATGTATCCGAAGGTGAAGCCCGCGCTGGCACGGGCCTGGCGGGATCTGGAGACGGTGCAGTTCGGGGTGACCCCGGCGCACGCGGTGGTGCTCGGCCCGGTGGACACGGCCACCGGCTCGCTCATCGACCGGATCGACGGGACGCGCGGCATGGAGCTGCTGCGCGCCGAGGCCCGGGGCATGGGGCTGCCGGAAGGACGGGCCGACGGACTGGTCCGCCGGCTCGCGGAGGCCGGGCTGCTCGACGACGCCACGGCGGGAGGGCCCTGCGCCCAGGCCGTGCGCGGCCGGCCGGAGGTGCTGGAGCGGCTGCGGCCCGACCGGGGTTCGCTCTCGCTGGTGCACCCGGAGCCCGGGGGCGACTTACGGGGCGTCGCGGCCCGCCGGGCGATACGGGTCCGGGTGCGTGGGAGCGGCCGGGTGGGGGCGGTGATCGCCGCCGTGCTGGCGGGGGCCGGGGTGGGCCGGGTCGAGGTGCTCGACGGGGGCCGGGTGGAGCCGGCCGATGTGGCGCCGGGCGGGCTGGGCCCGGGGAGCGTGGGCCGGCTGCGGGCCGAGGCGGCGCGGGCTCTCGTCCGACTCTACCTCCGGCAAGAAACACACGACGCTGCACCTAAATGCATTTCGGGGAGAACCAGCTATCACGGAGTTTGATT
>NZ_JBFBGN010000014.1:0-85454 GCF_040684675.1 Streptomyces sp. NPDC089915
CCTTCCTCCAGTACACCTCCGGCTCGACCGGGACCCCCAAGGGGGTGGTCATCAGCCACCGGGCGCTGCACGCCAGTTGTGCGCAGGCCGCCCGCGTCTACGGCGAGCACCGCGGCGACGTGGCCGTGACCTGGGTGCCGCTCCACCACGACATGGGGCTGGTCACCGGCGTCCTGCGGCCCCTGTTCAGCGGCTACGCCTCCGTGCTGATGGCGCCCGAGGCCTTCGTCCGCCGCCCGGGGGCCTGGCTCTCGGCCGTCACGGAGCACGGCGGGACCCTGTCCAGCGCGCCCGACTTCGCGTACGCCCTGTGCGCCCGCAAGGTCACCGACGAGGAGCTGGACCGGCTCGACCTGCGCCGCTGGCGGGTGGCGCGCAGCGCGGGCGAGGTGGTGCGGGCCGGGACGGCCGAGCGGTTCGCGGCGCGGTTCGCCGCCGCCGGGTTCTCCCCCGCGAGCCTGTGCCCCTCGTACGGCATGGCGGAGGCCACGCTCACCGTCACCGCGTCCACCCCGGACAGCCCGCCGGCCCGGCTGGCCGTGGGCACCGCGGCCCTGCGGGCCGGGAGGGTGGAGGCCGCCGTCCCGGGGACGCCGACCACGGTCCTGCTCTCCTCGGGGACCCCGCTGCCGGGCACGCAGGTCCGGGTACGGCCCCGGTCCCCGGGGCGCGGCGGCGGCCCGCACCTGGGCGAGGTGGTCGTCCGGGGGCCGCAGCTGTTCCGCGGCTACTGGCCCGCCGCGCGCCGGCGGGCGGTGTGGCACGCGACGGGCGACCGGGGGTTCGTGCACGACGGCCACCTGTTCGTGGTGGGCCGGACCGACGACGTCCTCGTCCACCACGGGCGCAACTTCTACCCGGCGGACGTCCTCGCGGCCTGCGAGGAGGTGCCGGGCCTGCGCCCGGGCCGCTGCGCCGCCTTCCGCGTCACGGACCCGGAGGCGGACGCCGGAGGCGGTGACGGCGGCGGAGGTGGCGGCGGAGGTGGCGGCGGGGAGCCCGGCGGCCGGGTCTGCCTGGTCGCGGAGGTGGCCGGCGGTCCGGGTGCGCCCCCGCCCGCCGAGCTGGCCGCCGGGGCGCGGCGGCGGCTCGCGGACGCGCTCGGCCTGTACGTCTCCGAGGTCGTCCTGCTGCCCCGGGGCGGGCTGCCCCTGACCACCAGCGGGAAGGTGCGGGTCTCCGAGACCCGGCGGCGCCTGCTCCTCGGGACGCTCCCGCGCCTGTGAGGAAGAACCAGCGAGAGGAAAGAGGGACCGTGCATTCTCCGACTTTGGCCGCGTGGGTCGGCGACCCCGACGACTTCGCCGCCGCGTACTGGCGACGGCGCCCGGGCGTCTTCCGGCCCGAGGGCGGCGCGCACAGCCCGTTCACCCTGGCCGACGTCGACGCGGCGCTCGCCACCGGCTTCCTGTCCGAGCCCTACCTGGAGATGGCCCGCGCCGAGGAGCCGCTGGGCCGCGAGGCCTACCTGGCGCCCCGAACGGTCAACCAGGCCCGGCACGGGGGCTTCGCCGACGAGCGCCGGGTCCGGGCCCTGCTCGACGAGGGCGCGACCCTGCTGATGCGCCGGGTCGACCAGTGGCACGGCCCGACCCGCGACCTGCTCGCGCGGCTGTCGGCCGAACTGGGGCTCGCGGTCGAGGCGTTCTGCTTCGTGACGCCCCCCGGCACCCAGGGCGTCCCCCTGCACCGCGACGACGCCGACGTCCTGGTCGTCCAGCTGAACGGGGCCAAGTCCTGGCACGTCGCCGAGGGGCCCGCGGACGGGAACTGGGAGCACGGCCGGGTCGAGGGCGAGCCGCCGGCGGAGGTGCTGCGGACCACCCTGCGCGCCGGCGAGGTCCTGTACATCCCCCGGGGGTTCGCCCACGAGGCGGTCGGCAGCGAGGGGCTGTCGGCGCACCTGTCGCTGACCGTCCGCGAGGTCCACAAGGGCGACCTGTTCCGCAGCCTCCAGAAGCTGACGGCGAAGGGCATGGCGGTGGAGACCCGGCCGCTGGACGACGCCGCCGTGCTGGCCGCGGCGAAGGGGATGCTGGACCACGTCCGCGCGGTGGTGGCCGCCCTGGAGCCCGAGCACCTGGTGGACCACGCCCGGCGCGCGAAGCTGGCCGAACTGCCCGCCCCGCGCGCGCCGATCTCGTTGGGCGCCCTCGCGGAGGGGCTTGGCGGCCCGGCCTGATCCCGGGCGCGTACGTGCCGTTGGAATATGACTCGACACGGCCTGTTCCGCAACCGCCCGTACGCGTAGGCTGCGGCGATTTCGGATGTTGGTCTCGGGGGGTTGTCGTGTCGCATCGTCGGATGGTCGCCGTGGCGGGGGCCGTGGGCGCCGTCGTGCTGTTGCTCGCGGGCTGTGAGGACGGGGCTCCGGGGAAGGGGGGCGCGAGCGCCAGGCCCAGCGCCTCGCCCACGGCCTCCCCCTCTACCTCCCCTTCGGCCTCGCCGTCGCCGGGCCCGTCGGCCTCCGCGTCACCCTCGGGTACGCAGACCGCGCCCGCCGGAGCCGCCTCCAGGCCGGCGGGGAAGCCGTCCGTGCCCGCGCCGGCGGCCGAGCCTTCGAACGCCCCGGCGTACCCGGCGCCGGAGAAGACGCAGGACAAGGCGGCGGACTCCGCTTCCGTCTACTACAAGAACTGCGACGCCGCGAAGGCCGCCGGGGCCGCTCCCATCCGGCGCGGCCAGCCCGGCTACCGCGACGCCCTCGACCGGGACAAGGACGGCATCGCCTGCGACAAGTAGCCCACGGGCCAAGCGGTGGTCGGTATCCGGACGTCGTCCGGCCGGCGCTCGCCCGCAAGGGCGGGCGGACGGCAGAATCCCCTGGTCGGTACGGAGTCGAGGGGGCGGCATGGCAGCACGGACGAGCACGGGTACGGGCGTGGGCGGGGGAGCGGGGTTCCCCTCGATGGAGGGGAACCCGCTGCTCGGATCACTGCTGGAGCTGAAGGCCGACGCCCTCGGCACCTATCTGCGCGCCCAGCGGCGCCACGGTGACGTGGTACGGATCGACGTCGGCCCGCCCGGACTGCGCATGGAGATGTACTGCGTGTTCTCCGCCGAGGGCGCCCAGCAGGTGCTCGCCTCGGAGGCGGCGAACTTCCGCAAGGACAACCCCTTCTACGAGGAGATCCGCGAGTCCTTCGGCAACGGCCTGCTGACCGCCCAGGACGCGGACTACCTGCGCCAGCGCCGGCTGGTGCAGCCGCTGTTCACCCGCAGGCGGGTGGACGGCTACGCCGGGGCGGTCGCGGAGGAGACCGCCGCCACCCTGGCCTCCTGGGCGCGGGCGCGGGACGGGATCGTCGACGTGTCGGACGAGATGATGCACCTGGCGCTGCGCGCGGTGTCCCGCATCCTGTTCGGGGCCGACACGGACGCCACCGTGGACGTGGTCCACCGCTGCTTCCCGGTCATCACGGAGTACGTCCTGCGCCGCGGCTACTCCCCGCTCAACTCCCCCCGCAGCTGGCCGACCCCGGGCAACCGGCGGGCGGCCGCCGCGACGGAGGAGCTGTACGGGGTCTGCGACCGGATCATCGCCGAGCGGCGGGCGAACGGGACGGCCGGGCCGGACGGGGAGCCCGGCGAGGACCTGCTGACCCTGCTCGCCGGGGCGCAGGGCTCGGACGGGGCGGCCTTCGACGCCGCCGAGCTGCGCGACCAGGTGCTGATCTTCCTGCTGGCCGGGCACGAGACGACCGCCACCTCCCTGGCCTTCGCCCTGCACCTGCTGGGCCGCCACCCCGAGGAGCAGGCCCGGGCCCGCGAGGAGGCCGTACGCGTTCTGGGCGGCCGTACGCCGGAGGCCGCCGACCTCGAACGGCTGCCGTACCTCACGCGGGTGCTGAAGGAGGCGATGCGGCTGTATCCGGCCGCGCCGGTGTTCGGCCGCAACGCGGTGGCCGCCACCGAGATCGACGGCCACGCCGTGCCCGCGGGCGCCACGGTGATCCTGGCCCCCTGGGTGACGCACCGCCACCCCGGTTACTGGAGTGACCCGGACCGTTTCGACCCGGACCGCTTCACCCCGGAGGCCGAGGCCGCCCGGCCCCGTTACGCCTGGTTCCCGTTCGGGGGCGGCCCGCGCGCCTGCATCGGCCAGCACTTCTCGATGCTGGAGTCGGTGATCGCGCTGGCGATGCTCCTGCGGGAGTACGAGATCGAGACCGTGGACACGGAGGTGCCGCTGAGCGCCGGGATCACCCTGCGGGCCATGGGCCCGATGCGCTGCCGGATCCGCCCCGTGGAGCGTGAGTCGCGTGCGGGGCGGGGTCAGCGGTAGTCGTCGGGGTGGTCCTGCATCCAGGTGTTGATCTCGTCCCGGGCGCCGAACACCGCGGGCTGGTGCCGCTTGAGGTTCTCGACGCCGTGGTCGGCGCCCAGCTCCCGGTCCAGCCGGGCGATCAGGGCGATCGGCTCGGGGAAGTGGCCGGGGCCCTTGGGGTCGGCCCTCATAGCGCGCTCCACGCGGTGGAGTTCGTCGTGGACCCGGCCGAGGAGGTAGGCGCAGTTGGCCGGGGTGCAGGAGTCGCCGAGGGTGGCCTGGAGCCCGGCGAAGGCGTCCCGGACCCGTTCCGGCTGCGGGGGCGGGGCCGGGGGGTCCTGGTCCGCGGCCGCGGAGGCGGAGGCGGCGAGCGCGGCGGAGGCGGCCTTCGGCCGGTGGCCGGCCTCGCCCTCGTCGCCGCAGGAGACGGTGAGCGCCGCCAGGGTGACGGTCACGGCCGTCACGGCGGCGCCGCGCAGGATGGTGCGGAGCATCGGTTTCCCCCCGGTGTTCGATGACCAGGCGACACTACCCGCCGGTTTCCCCCGGGATGCCCGCCGGGGTGTGGTTGCCCTGGAGCCGTGCCAGGTCGGAGGGCCGGACCTGGACGGCGAACACCGCGATCAGCGCGCCGACCAGGGTGAAGGCGGCGGCCGCGACGAAGGCCGCGTTCACGCCGGAGGTGAGCACCAGGTCGGACCAGGGCTTGGGGAACTGGTGGGTGCGGGCGAAGAAGGCCTTCTGCTCGGGGGTGGAGTCGCGGACGAAGGCCAGGGCCTGGTCCTTGGCCTCGCCCCGGCTGGCGGTGCCGAAGACGGTGACGAGGATCGACAGGCCGAGCGAGCCGCCCACCTGCTGCATGGAGTTGAGGAGTCCGGAGGCCGCGCCCGACTCGCGGTCGGGCACGTTGGACAGGGCCATCAGGGTCAGCGAGACGAACTGCATGCCCATGCCGGTGGCGAACACGATGATCGGGCCGAGGACGCTGCCCGGGTAGGTCGAGTGGACGTCGATCCGGGTCAGCCAGGCCAGTCCGGCCGCGCAGCACAGCGCGCCCGCGACCATGAAGGGCTTGGGCCCGAACCGGGGCAGCAGCCGGGAGGTGAACGTGGCCGACACGGCGACCATGACGCTGACGGGCAGGAAGGCGAGTCCGGCCCGCAGCGGGCTGAAGCCGAGGACGTTCTGCACGAAGAGGGTCAGGAAGAAGAACATGCCGAAGATCGCGCAGGCGAGGAAGAGCATGATGCCGTAGGTGCCGGCCCGGTTGCGATCCGCGAACATGTGCAGCGGGGTGATGGGCTGCTGGGAGCGCCGTTCGTTGACGATGAACAGGGTGAGCAGGACCACCGCCGCGCCGAAGGAGCCGAGGGTGAAGGGGTCGGACCAGCCGTCCTGGGAGGCCCGGATGAACCCGTAGACCAGCGCGACCATGCCGCAGGTGCCCAGCAGCGCGCCCGCCAGGTCGAAGTGCCCGGGGTGGCGTTGCGACTCGCGCAGGACCCGGCGGGCCATCACGGCGATGACCAGGGCGATGGGGACGTTGACGAAGAGGACCCAGCGCCAGTTGAGCCATTCGACGAGCAGGCCGCCGGCGAGCAGCCCGATGGCGCCGCCGCCCGCGGAGACGGCGGCGAAGACCCCGAAGGCCCGGTTGCGCGCGGGCCCTTCGCGGAAGGTGGTGGTGATCAGCGCGAGGGCGGTCGGGGAGGCGATGGCGCCGCCGACGCCCTGGAAGGCCCGGGCGGCCATCAGCTGGCCGGCGTTCTGGGCGAGTCCGCCGAGCAGGGAGGCCAGTCCGAAGAGGAGGACCCCGAAGACGAACACGCGCTTGCGGCCGAGGATGTCCCCGGTGCGGCCGCCCAGCAGGAGGAGCCCGCCGAAGGTGAGCGTGTAGGCGTTGACGACCCAGGACAGGCTCTCGGTGGAGAAATCCAGTGCCGTCTGGATGTGCGGAAGGGCTATGTTCACGATCGTGATGTCGAGGACGACCATGAGCTGGCAGGAAGCGATCACGAACAGGGCCAGCCCGTTCCCGTTCCCCTTGCCGTTCCCTCGGACCGTGCCGTCGGTCCCGGTGCTGTGCGGCGATGCGTTCGGGTCCACTCGTCGACGCTACGCCCGCGCCCCAAGGGTCACCACTCGAATGGGCTAGGCCATGTGATATTTCACATGCCACACTAAGATCATGGACGATCTCCTCAGGCAATCCGCCGCCACGGCCCGCTTCACCCACGGCTCGCCCCGCGCCTTCTCCTTCGGCGACGGCGGCCGACTCCTCTGGTTCCTGCGCTCCACCGGCCCCACCGACGCCGTCGACGGGCTCTGGGTCCTCGACACCGCCACCGGCGCGGAGACCCTGCTCGCCGACCCCCGCGTCCTCTCGCCCGAGCCGGGCACCCTCCCCGTCACCGAGCGCAGGCTGCGCGAGCGCACCCGCCTCGTGGCCGCCGGGATCGGCTCGTACGCGCTCTCCGGCGACGGGCTGCGCGCCGTCTTCCCGCTCCACGGACGGCTCTACGAGGTCGCCCGCGGCGGCTCCCCCGTCCCGGTCCCCACCGCCGGCCCCGCCTTCGACCCGCGCCCCAACTCCGACGGCTCGCGCATCGCCTACGTCGCGGACGACGTCCTGCACACCTCCCCCGGCGGCCGCCTCAGCCCCGCCGACGGGGCCCGCTGGGGCGTCGCCGAATTCGCCGCCGCCGAGGAGCTCGACCGCACCCGGGGCCACTGGTGGTCCCCCGACGGGGTCACCCTGCTCGCCGCCCGCGTGGACGAGAGCGCCCTCCAGCGCCGCTGGTTCGCCGACCCCGCGCACCCCGAACTCCCGGCCGAGGACTTCGCCTACCCCGAGGCGGGCGGCCCCAACGCCGACGTCCAGCTGTGGGTGCTGGGCCCCGACGGCGGCCGCGTGCGCCTCGACTGGGACGCCGCCGCCTTCCCCTACGTCTCCGACGCCGGCTGGGAGTCCGAGGACGAGATCCTGCTGACCGTCCAGGACCGCCTCCAGCAGAACGTGCTCCTCCTCACCGCCGACCCCGCCACCGGCCGCACCCGCGCACTCTCGCGCACCACCCACCCGCTGTGGGTCGACCCCCTCCCCGGCACCCCCGCCCGGCTGCCCGACGGACGCGTCCTGACCTCCGCGGACGTCGCGGACGGGGCCGCGCGGGGCCTCGCCGTCGACGGCGAGCCGCTCACCGGCGCGGACGTCCAGGTCCGCGCCGTGGCCGGGACCCACGGCGAACTCCTGCTGCTGGAGGCCGCCCTGCGCGACCCCTCCGAGCAGCAGGTCCTGCTCCTGGACCCGGCCACCGGCAAGCTCACCCCGCTCGCCGACGGCCCCGGCGTGCACACCGTGACCGCCGCGGCCGCCGGACACCTGCTGCTGACCTCAGCCGACGCCGACGGCGTCCGCCGCACCCTGCGCACCGCCGACGGCCGCGAGCTCGGCCCCCGCGACCTCTCCGCGCCGCTGCCCTACCGGGTGGTCCCGGCCCTGGAGCGGGTGACCGAGCACGGGATCCCCACCGCCCTGGTGCTGCCCCGCGGCCACGTCCCCGGCCGGCGCCTGCCCGTCCTGATGGACAGCTACGGCGGCCCCGGCGCCCAGGACGTCAGCGCCGAACCCCGCCGCTGGCAGCACCGCCAGTGGTGGGCCGACCAGGGCTTCGCCGTGGTCACCGTCGACAACCGGGGCACCGCGAACGTCTCCCCCGCCCACACCCACGCCATGTACCGGGGATTCTCCGAAGTCACCCTCGACGACCAGGTCGCCGCCCTCCGCGCGCTGGGCGCCCGCCACCCCGACCTCGACCTCGGCCGGGTCGGCGTCCGCGGCTGGTCCTACGGCGGCTACCTGGCCGCGATGGCCGTGCTGCGCCGCCCGGACGTCTTCCACGCGGCGGCCGCCGGGGCCGCGCCGACCGACTTCCGGCACTACGACACGGCGTACACCGAGCGCTACCTCGGCCTGCCCCAGGACCAGCCCGCATCGGACGACGTGTACGAGCGGGACTCCCTGATCCCCGACGCGCCCCGGCTGACCCGCCCGCTGCTGCTGGTCACGGGCCTGGCCGACGACAACGTCCACCCCTCCCACACCCTGCGCCTCTCGCAGGCCCTCACCGACGCGGGCCGCCCGCACCAGCTGCTGGCGCTGCCCGGAGTCACGCACATGACCCCCGGCGGGGCCCGGGAGAAGATCATGGCGCTGGAGCTGGAGTTCTTCCGCCGCGAACTGGCGTAGCCCCCGAACACCGGAAGGGCCCCGCGGACGTCGCCGTCCGCGGGGCCCTCCCTTCTTCCCGTGATCCCCGTCAGTCACCCGGGAAGTGACAGGCCACCTCTCGTGAGGCGGCGAGCCGCAGCAGCGGCCGTTCGGTGCGGCAGATCTCCTGCGCCTTCGGGCAGCGCGGATGGAAGGTGCAGCCCGGGGGCGGGGCGGCCGGGCTCGGCGGGTCGCCGAGCAGCACGATCCGCTCCCGCCGCCGCTCCGCCGCCGGGTCGGGCAGCGGGACGGCGGACAGCAGCGCCCGGGTGTACGGGTGCTGCGGGTTCTCGTACAGGGAGCCCTTGTCCCCGATCTCGACGATCCGGCCGAGGTACATCACCGCGACCCGGTCGCTGACCCGCTTGACCACCGACAGGTCGTGCGCGATGAACACGTAGGCCAGGCCCAGTTCGGCGCGCAGCCGCTCCATCAGGTTGACGATCTGCGCCTGGACGGAGACGTCCAGCGCGGAGACCGGCTCGTCGGCGATGACCAGCCGGGGGCTGGTGGCGAGCGAGCGGGCGATCCCGATGCGCTGGGCCTGGCCGCCGGAGAACTCGTGCGGGTAGCGGTCGATGTGCTCGGGGATCAGGCCTGTCAGCTCCATCAGCTCGGCGGCCCGGCGCCGGGCGTCGGCCGCGCTCCAGCCCTGGACCAGCAGCGGGTCGGAGATGATCCGGGCCACCGTCTGGCGGGGGTTGAGGGAGGAGTGCGGGTCCTGGAAGACCATCTGGATGTTCCTGCGCAGGGGCCGCAGGGCCCTCTGGGAGAGCCGGCTGATGTCCCGGCCCTCGAACTCGACGCTGCCGGAGGTGGGTTCCAGCAGCCGCACCAGCATCCGGCCGGTGGTGGACTTCCCGCAGCCGGACTCGCCGACCAGGCCGAGGGTCTGCCCGGCCTCCAGGTCGAACGAGACCCCGTCGACGGCCCGCACCGGCGCCGAGCGGCGCCCGGTCAGGGTGCGCTTGCCGGGGAAGGTCATCGTCAGGTCGCGGACGCTCAGCAGCGGCGCGGCCGGCGGGCCCTCGCGTCCGGGGGCGGGGTTCGGGCGGGTGGCCGGGGCCGTCATCGGGACACCTCCGGGGCGGGGGCGGCGGCAGCGGGCACCGCGCCGGCGAAGTGGCAGGCGGCCAGCCGGCCGGAGGAGCCGTACGGGCGCAGCCCGGGCCGCTCGCCCGTACAGCGGCCCGCGTCCTCGGCCGGGGCCGCGGCGGCGACCGCGCAGCGCGGGGCGAAGGCGCAGCCGGGGGCCGGGCTCAGCAGGGACGGCGGGGAGCCGGGGATGGACGGCAGCGGGACGTCGTCCGCGCTGTCGAGGCGGGGCAGCGAGTCGAGCAGGCCCCGGGTGTAGGGGTGGGCGGGGTCGGCGAACAGGTCCTCGACGGGGGCCTGTTCGGCGGCCCGGCCGCCGTACATGACCAGCACCTCGTGGGCCACCCGGGCCACCACCCCCAGATCGTGGGTGATCATCACGACGCCGAGGCCGCGCTCCTGCTGGAGGCGGGCGATCAGCTCCAGGATCTGCGCCTGGACGGTGACGTCGAGGGCGGTGGTGGGTTCGTCGGCGATGAGCAGGTCGGGCTCGCAGGCCAGGGCCATGGCGATCATCGCGCGCTGGCGCATGCCGCCGGAGAACTGGTGCGGGTACTCCCCGGCCCGGCGGGCCGGTTCGGGGATGCCGACCTCGCCGAGCATGTCGACCGCGCGTTTGCGCGCGGCGGCCCGTCCGGCGCGGAAGTGCACCCGGAAGTGCTCGGCGATCTGCTCGCCGACGGTGTAGTAGGGGTGCAGGCTGGACAGCGGGTCCTGGAAGATCATGGCGATCTTCCGGCCGCGGACCTTGGCGAGCTGCTTCTCGGTGAGTCCGGTGAGCTCCTGTCCGGCGAGCCTGACGGAGCCCGTGACCTCGGCGCCGGTCCGGTGCAGGCCCATGACGGCGAGGGAGGTGACGGACTTCCCGGAGCCGGACTCGCCGACGATGCCGAGGGTGCGGCCGGCCTCGACGGTGAAGCCGAGGGAGTCCACGGCCCGTACGGTGCCGCGCGGGGTGGCGAACGTGACGCCGAGGTCGCGGACTTCGAGCAGGGGGGCGGCGGGGGCGGTCATCAGTACCTCACCCTCGGGTCGATGACGGCGTACAGGAGGTCGACGACGAGGTTGGCGACGACGATGAAGAAGGCGGCGAGCAGGGTGACCCCGAGGACCACGGGCTGGTCGGAGCTGACGAGCGCGCCGTAGAAGAGCCGGCCGATGCCGGGGAGCCCGAAGATGGACTCGGTGATCACGGCTCCGGCGAGCAGGCCGCCGAGGTCCATGCCGAAGATGGTGAGGATCGGGGTCATCCCGGAGCGCAGGCCGTGCTTGACGACGACGGTCCGCTCGGGCATGCCCTTGGCCCGGGCGGTGCGGATGTACGGCTCGGCCATCGCCTCGATCATCGAGCCGCGGCTCTGCCGGGCGTACATGGCGGCGTAGAGCAGGGCGAGGGCGGTCCAGGGCAGCAGCAGGTTGCCGGCCCAGCCGAGCGGGTCGGCGGTGAGCTCGTGGTAGCTGGGGTAGGGCAGCAGTCCGGCGATCCGGATCACCCCGTAGATGAGCATGACGGAGGTGAAGTAGACGGGCAGGGAGGCCGCGGCGACCGCGCCGACCATCAGCGCCTTGTCGGTGGCGGTGTCCTTGCGCAGGGCGGCGGTGACCCCGGCGCCCAGGCCGAGGAGCAGCCACAGCAGGGCGGCGCCGAAGGCGAGGGAGGCGGAGACGGGGAGGCGGTCCATGAGCAGGTCCCAGACGGGCAGGGAGTTCTCGTAGGAGTAGCCCAGGCAGGGGAAGTCGCACTGGACGGCGTACTGGCCGGTGCCGAGGGTGCGGCCGGTGAAGATGCCGGTGAGGAAGTGGGTGAACTGCTCCCAGAGGGGCTGGTCGAGGCCGAGGTAGGCGCGGACGTCGGCGAGCCGTTCGGGGCTGCAGGTCTTGCCGCAGGCCGCGGCGGCCGGGTCGCTGGGCAGGACGTAGAAGATCAGGAAGGTGACGGCGGCGATGGCCAGGAGCACCCCGGCCAGGGCGAGCAGCCGGCGCAGCAGGTAGAGGATCAACTGCGGCCGCCCCTCGGGTCGAGGATGTCGCGCAGGGCGTCGCCGAGGAGGGTGAAGGCGAGGACGGCGAGGAAGAGGAAGACGCTCGGGATGACGAAGTACATCGGGTCCGTCTCGTAGAAGGCCACGGACTCGGCGATCATCTGCCCCCAGGAGGGGGTGGGCGGGCGGACGCCGACGCCGAGGTAGCTGAGCGCGGCCTCGGTGCTGATCATGCCGGGGATCAGCAGGGTGGTGTAGGCGATGACGGGGCCCGAGACGCCGGGGAGGATGTCGCGGGTCAGGATCCGCCAGGCCCCGGATCCGCCGACGCGGGCGGCGTCGACGTACTCGCGGTGTTTGAGGGAGAGGGTCTGGCCGCGGACCACGCGGGCGACGCCGGGCCAGCCGAAGAGTCCGATGACGGAGGTCATCAGCACGATCCGGTTGACGTCCTTGGCCACCGACAGCATCGCGATCATGAAGATGAGGGAGGGGAAGGACATGGTGAGGTCCATCAGCCGGGACAGGACGGCGTCGGTGCGGCCGCCGAAGTAGCCGGCGGCGATGCCGGCGGCGGTGCCGGCGAGGACGACGATGGCGGTGGCGGCGAAGGCGATGAGGAGGGAGACCTGGGCGCCGTGGACGACGCGGGCGAACAGGTCGCGGCCGGTGACGGGTTCGACGCCGAGCCAGTGCTCGGGGCTGATCCCGCCGAGGGGGCCGAGGGGCTGGCCGCCGAGGTAGGGGTCGACGGCGGCCTTGTCGAACTCCTCGGGGGACCAGCCGCCGAGCGCGCCCAGCCAGGGGGCGGTCAGGGCCATCAGCACGAAGAGCAGGACGACGCAGAGGCTGACGCGGACGGCGGGGCGGCGGCGCAGCTCCCGCCGGGCGAGCTGCCAGGGGCTGCTGCCCGGGGGGAGGCCCTGGGCCGGTTCCCCGGCCGGGGCCGCCCCGGGGGCGGCGCCGGGTGCGGTGGTGGTCATGGTGTCTTCCGGTCCCGGATTCCTCAGCCCTGGCTCTTCGAGGGGTCCTTGAGGCCGACGGTGCCGTAGTCGACGGTGCCGGTCCACACGGGGTGGCCGTAGGCGCCGGCGATGTTGGGGCCGACGAGCAGCGGCTTGCGCTCCAGGAGGACCGGGACGGACGGGGCCTTCTTCATGATCTCGGCGTCGAGGTCGATCCAGGCCTGGTTGGCCTGCTTGGCGTCGGCCATGGCGTTGATCTCGTCGATCCGCTTCATGGTGGCCTCGTCGCGGAACTGGGCGTAGTTGCCCTGGTTGCCCTTGTCCTTGATGGTGCGTCCGTCGAAGACGAAGGGGATCCAGGTGGAGCCGGAGGGGTAGTCGGGGCACCAGCCGGTGTAGGTCATGTCGGGGGTGGTGGAGAGGTCGCCGATGACGTCGTAGTAGGCGCCGGGGTCGACGGTGTCGATGACGACCTCGACGCCGGCCCGGGCCAGGCCCTGCTGGAGGGCCTCGGCCTTGGCCTTGTCCCCGGTGGAGACGGAGAGGGAGACCTTGAGGTGCTCCTTGCCGGCGGCCTTGAGGAGTTCCTTGGCCTTGGCGGGGTCGCCGGAGGCCGGGATCCTGAGGGTGTCGGCCTGCTTTCCGCCGGTGAGGGCCGGGGGCAGGTAGGCGGTGGCCACCTCGTTGAGGGCGGGGCCGCCGGCGGCGGTGATGACGGCGTCCTTGTCGACCGCGTACTGCATCGCCTCGCGGACCTTGGGGTCGTCGAAGGGGGCGCGGGAGTTGTTCAGGTGGAGCATGGTCGTACAGCCCTGGGACTCGGCGAGCAGCCGGGCCTTGACCTCGGGCTTGGGCAGGACCTTGGGGGCGCTCTCGGGGCGCATGTTGAAGTACTCGATGGCGGAGGCGTCGGCGCCTTCGCCGGCGATGATGCGGTCGTCGATCTGGCCGCCCTTGAGGCCCATGACGACGACGAACCTGTCCGGGTAGGCCTTGCGGACGATGTCGGTCTTCTGGTCCCAGTGCTCGTTGCGGACGAGGACCAGCTTCTTGTCGCGCTCGTACGTCTCGACCTTGTACGGGCCGGAGGAGAACGGGCGGGCGTCGTACTGGGTGCCCTTCTCCTGGGACTGCGGGACCGGGGAGAAGGTGGGGAGGGTGGCGGTCTGGGAGAACTCGGCGACGGGGCGCTTGAGTTCGAAGACGATCGTGCGGTCGTCGGGGGTCTTGACCGAGTCGAGGTGCCGGCCCTGGAGGGGGCCCTTGTAGCCCTCGGTGCCGGCCAGGTACTGGGCGGCGTAGTCGGGGCCGCCGGTGAGGTCGGGGGCGAAGGAGCGCTCGACGTTGTACTTGACGTCCTGGGCCTTGATCGGGCTGCCGTCCTCGTACTTCAGGCCCTCCTTGAGGGTGAAGGTCCAGGTGCGGCCGCCGTTGGAGGGGGTGCCGAGGTCGGTGGCGAGGTCGGGGACGAGCTCGCTGCCGCCCTTGCCGGGCTCGGCCTTGAAGGTGACGAGCGTGCGGTAGAGCAGGCGGGTGCCGAAGTCCATGGCCGGCATGACCCAGTTGCGGGCGGGGTCGAGGTGGGAGAAGTCCTGGTTGGACAGGACGGTGAGGGTGCCGCCCTTCACCGGGGTGCCGCCGAGGGTCTTGCCGTCGTTGGCGGCGGCGGGGTTGGCGGAGCCGTGTCCCTCGGCGGCCTTCTTGGGGTCGGAGCAGCCCGAGGCGCCGAGTGCGAGCGTCGCCACCAGGGCGGTGGCGAGGGCGAGTTGCGTGCGCTTGGTCATGGGTCACTCCAGGGAAGGGCGCGCCGTCCGGGGCGCTTTAGGGTGTGACCGGTAACATAGTAATGTGAAATTGTACTGACAACCCCTTGTCGCCGCCGTTATCCAGCCGTGTCCAAATCGGGCCTGTGGAGCGGGACTTGGGCCTCACCGCCCGCCACCGCCCGCCGCCGGCCCGGAACACGCGGAAGCCGCCGGGTGGTCACCCGGCGGCTTCCGTGCGTGGTGGGACGGCCCCTAGAGGCCGGAGCCGAGGCCGCCCTGGGTGCGGCCCACCGGCTCGTCGCGGCCCTGGGCCCACAGGGAGCGGACGTGGCCGAGGTGGCGCTGCATGCACGCCTCGGCCGCCTCCGCGTCGCCGGTCAGCATCAGGTCCAGGAGCTCCAGGTGCTCCTCGGCGGAGGAGACCAGCTTGCCGGCCTCGTCCAGACCCGTCAGCCCGTACAGCCGGGAGCGCTTGCGCAGGTCGCCGACCGTCTCGACCAGGCGCTCGTTGCCCGCGAGGGCGAGCAGGCTGAGGTGGAAGCGGCGGTCGGCCTCCAGGTACCCGATGAGGTTGTGCTCGCGGGCGCTGCTGACGATCTCCTCGGCGATCGGGCGCAGCTCCTCCAGCTGCTCCCGCGTGGCGGTCCGGGTGATCCGGCCGATCGTCGGGACCTCGATCATCGTGCGCAGCTCGGTGTACTGGTCGAGGTCGCGCTCGCTGACCTCGGTGATCCGGAAGCCCTTGTTGCGGACCGGCTCGACCAGGCCCTCGCGGGCCAGGTCCAGCATCGCCTCGCGCACGGGCGTGGCCGACACGCCGAGCTCGGCGGCGAGGCCGGGCGCCGAGTAGACGCTGCCCGGGCGCAGCTCGCCCGCTATCAGCGCGGCCCGCAGGGCATGGCCGACCTGGTCGCGCAGCCGCTCCTGGGCCTTGATGAGACTGTGCTGCTTCAGGTCACCCATTGCTCTTCCTCCGAGACCCCGCACACCACCGACGTGCGGAGCAACAGCGTACAATGTCACGTTTCGCCGTTCGCCCCGGTCGCGTGGTAGATCGCCACCGCTACGGCAAGATCTTCCCAGGCCATGCCCATGCTCTTGAAGAGCTGTGGACAACTCGGCCTCGCGCTCGCGCAATTGCGTCCCGCCACCAGGTCGGCCAGGGTGCCGCTGATATGACCGGGACCGATCGCCCCCTCGGCCTCCGGGATCAGCAGGTCCCCCGCCTCGCGCAGCGCCGCGGCCCGCGACTCCACGTACACCGCCGCGCGTCGCACGAGGGCGGTGTCCGTCTCCCGGGCGTCCGGCTCGTGGGAGCCGACGGCGACGACCACCGCTCCCGGGGCCACCAGCCGCCCGTCGAAGAGCGGCTCGCGGGCGGTGGTGCAGCACAGCACCAGGTCCGCCCCCTCCACGTCCCTGGCCGTGCCGGTGCGGGCGGGGACGCCCAGCGCCCGGGCGTGCGCCGCCAGCGCCCCGGCGCGGCCCGGGTCGCGGGCCACCACCACCGCCTCCGCGAGCTCCCGCAGCTCCAGCACCGCTTCGAGGTGCCCGTACGCCTGCGGTCCCGAGCCGAAGAGCACCAGCCGCAGCGGACGCCCCGGGACGGTGAGGTGGCGCAGGGCGAGGACGGAGACCGCCGGGGTGCGCAGGGCGGTCAGGGCGGCGCCGTCCAGGAGGGCCAGCGGGCGCAGGGTGGGCCCGTCCAGCAGGAGGTAGCTGCCGGTGATCCGGGGCAGCCCGAGCGCCGGGTTGCCCGGGGCCACCCCGGCGATCTTCACCCCGGCGTACCCGCCCGAGGCGGCCGGCATGAGCAGGAGTTCGCCCCCGGGGACGGGCACCCCGGTGCGCCGCGGGCAGGCCTCTGGGTCCAGGCCGGCGCGCAGGGCGCCGGCCAGGGCGTCGGCGGCCCCGGCGGTGGTGAGCGCTCCCGCCGTCCGTGCGGCGTCCAGCTGGAGGAGGCCCGTCACAGCAGGAAGCCCGCGCCGAGGGCGTCGGACGGGTCGACGGTGAAGGCGTGCTCCCCCGTGCGGTAGGCGGTGCCGGTGACCTCGGTGACCCCGTCGGCGAGGATCCGGCCGGTGAACACCGTGCCCGTCACCGACTCGTGCAGCAGGTCCTCCCCCGCCCCCAGCCGGCCGTCCTCGGCCAGCAGCGCGAGCCGGGCGGAGGTGCCGGAGCCGCAGGGCGAGCGGTCGATCTGCCCGTCGGCGAAGACGGTGACGTTGCGCTGGTGCGGCCCGAACGGGGTGTCGGGCAGCTCCTCGTAAAGGACCACCCCGTAGACGCCCGAGAGCAGCGGGCCGTCCGGGTGCCAGGTCGCCGGGTGCGTGGCGAGGGCGGCGCGGATCTCCCGTCCGGCCCGGACCAGCTCGGGCAGCGCCGCGCGGGTCACCTCCAGGCCGAGGTCGCGGGCGGAGACGGAGGCGTAGCAGGCCCCGGCGTGCGCGATGTCCACCTCGGCGACGCCCAGGGTGGTGGCCACCGGGACCTTCCGGGCGCCCACGCGGGCCGGGACGTTGCGGAAGGTGACCCCGGTGGTGCGGCCCCGGGCCCGGTGGACGGTGGCGGCGACCCGGCCCGAGGGGACGTCGACGCGCACCTGGACGTCCCCTTCGTCGGGGGCCGCGACCAGGCCGGAGTCCACGGCCCAGACGCCCAGCGCCATGGTGCCGTGGCCGCAGGCGGTGGAGTAGCCGTCCTTGTGCCAGAACAGCACGCCGAAGTGGGCCCCGTCGTCGTCCGGGGGCACCACGAAGCCGCCGTACATGCCGGCGTGCCCGCGCGGCTCCTGGACCAGGAGCCGGCGCACCTCGTCCAGCGGGCCGCGGCGCGGCGCGGTCCCCGAGCCGCCGGGGCCGATGGCGGTGGCGCAGCGCTCGGCGACGGTGTCGCCGGGGACGGGTGGCATTCCCCCGGCGGACGTGTCGACGATGCGGAAGGGCTCGCCGGCGGTGTGGTAGTCGACCGTGCGCACGGTGGTCGGGGCGGTCACAGCAGGAACCCTCCGGGGAAGGGGTCGGACGGGTCGAGGAAGTACTGGGCGGTGCCGGTGATCCAGGCCCGGCCGGTGACCGTCGGGACGACGGCGGGACGGCCGCCGACGACGGCCTCCCCGATCAGGCGGCCGGTGAACTCGGTGCCGATGAAGGACTCGTTGACGAAGTCGGTGTCCAGGGGCAGCAGGCCCCGCGCGTGCAGCTGGGCCATGCGGGCGCTGGTCCCGGTGCCGCAGGGCGAGCGGTCGAACCAGCCGGGGTGGATGGCCATGGCGTGCCGGGAGCGGCGGGCGTCGGAGCCAGGGGCGGCGAGGTAGACGTGCTTGACGCCGGCGATGGCGGGGTCCTCGGGGTGGACGGGCCGGTCCGGTGAGGCGTTGACCGCGTCCATGACGGCGAGCCCGGCGGCGATCAGGTCGTCCTTGCGGGTCCGGTCGAAGGGCAGGCCCAGGGCGTCCAGTTCGACGAAGGCGTAGAAGTTCCCGCCATAGGCGAGGTCGTAGGTGACGGTGCCGAAGCCGGGGACCTCGGCCTTCAGGTCGAGGCCGGCGCAGAAGGACGGGACGTTGGTGAGGGTGACGGCGGTGGCAGCGCCGTCCTCGACGCGCACGTCCACGCTCACCAGCCCGGCCGGGGTGTCGAGCCGCACCGTGGTGACCGGCTCGACGACCGGGACCATGCCGGTCTCGACCAGGACCGTGGCCACCCCGATGGTGCCGTGCCCGCACATGGGCAGCAGGCCCGACACCTCGATGTAGAGCACGCCGAAGTCGGCGTCGGGCCGGGTGGACGGCTGGAGGATCGCACCGCTCATCGCCGCGTGGCCGCGCGGCTCGTACATGAGCAGCGTGCGGACGTGGTCCATGTGCTCCATGAAGTGGAGCCGCTTGTCCGCCATGGTGGCGCCGGGGATCACCCCGACTCCCCCGGTGATCACCCGGGTCGGCATGCCCTCGGTGTGGGAGTCCACCGCGTGGTAGACGTGGCGTGTGCGCATCAGGTCGCCCCTCCGGCCGGTCGCTGGTTCGTGCTGGCTCGTCCGTACCGGACTGTTTAGTTGAGGCCCTCGGCGAGGGCCTTCTCGGTCGCGGCGCGCACGGCGGCCTCGATCTCCCCGGTGAGCGGGAAGCGCGGGGGGCGGGTGGCGCCGCCGGGGCGGCCGGCCAGGTCCATGGAGAGCTTGATGGCCTGGACGAACTCGGTCTTGGAGTCCCAGCGCAGCAGCGAGTGCAGGGCCTTGTAGAGCGGCAGGGCGGTGGCGGTGTCACCGGCGACGGCGGCCCGGTAGAGGGCGGCGCAGGACCGGGGCAGGGCGTTGGGGTAGCCGGCGATCCAGCCGACGGCGCCGGCCAGGGCCAGTTCGAGGAGGACGTCGTCGGCGCCGATGAGCAGGTCCAGGCCCGGGGCGAGTTCGGCGATCTCGTAGGCGCGGCGGACGTCCCCGCTGAACTCCTTGACGGCGACGATGCTGCCGTCGGCGTGCAGGCGCGCGAGGAGGGAGGGGGTCAGGTCCACCTTGGTGTCGTACGGGTTGTTGTACGCGACCACCGGCAGTCCGGCCCCGGCGACCTCGGCGTAGTGGGCGCGTACGGTCTCCTCGTCGGCGCGGAAGGCGTTGGGCGGCAGCAGCAGGACGGAGCCCGCGCCGGCCTCGGCGGCCTGCTCGGCCCAGCGGCGGGCCTCGGCGCTGCCGTACGCCGCCACGCCGGGCATGACGCGGGCGCCGTCGCCGGCGGCCTCGACGGCGGTGCGCACGACACGGGCCCGCTCCTCGTCGGTGAGGGTCTGGTACTCGCCGAGGGAGCCGTTGGGGACGACGCCGTCGCAGCCGTTGGCGATCAGCCAGGCGACGTGTTCGGCGTAGGCGTCGTAGTCGACGGTGAGGTCCGCGCGCAGGGGCAGGGCGGTGGCGACCATGATGCCGTGCCAGGGGCGGGTGCGGGTGTCGGGGGTGGTGGAGGGCGCGGGGGTGGGCGCGTCGGTCATGGAGGACTCCCTAGTGTGGTGTGTGACATTTTACTAGTGGGTGTGGATCGGCCACAAGGGCCGGTCAGGGGTTGGTAAAAGGAAGTTGGGGCCGCGGGGCGCTCAGCGGACCGGCGGGGCCGGGTCCGGCTGTGACGGGTCCGACGGGTCCGGCTCTGACGGGTCCGGCCGCGACGGGGGCAGGGCGGCGAGCTGGCGCAGCGGGACCGGGCAGGACAGCGGGCGCCGGTCCGGCGCGGGGGCCTCGCCCGCCAGGGCGGCCACCGCCGGACCGCACATCCGGCCCTGGCACCAGCCCATCCCGGCCCGGGTCAGGAGTTTGACCGTACGGGCGTCCCGCGCGCCCAGCTCCTGCGCCGCCTCGCGGATCCGGCCCGCGGAGACCTCCTCGCAGCGGCACACGTCGGTCTCCTCGCGCAGCCAGCCGGTCCACCCGGAGCCGGGGCGGTGCGCGGCGGCCATCGCTCCGGCGAAGGCCCGAAGCCGGGCGCGGCGCCGGGTCAGGGCGGCGGGGACCGGCCGGCCAGCGATCGCGTGGGCGGCGATCTCCCCCTCGGTGAGCGCCAGTTGGGCGCCGCCGATGCCCCCGGTCTCACCGGCGGACCAGACGCCGGGGACGGAGGTGCGCTGGGCCGCGTCCAGTTCCAGGGCGACCGTGCCGTCGGGGGCGCGGCGGGTGGCGCAGCCGAGGCCGGTGGCCAGTTCCAGCTGGGGCACCAGGCCGTGGCCCACGGCGAGGGCGTCGCAGGGGATCCGGCGGGCGGTGCCGGGCAGCGGCCGCCAGTCCCGGTCCAGGCGGGCGAGGGTGACGGCCTCGACGCGGGTGGTGCCGTGCGCCTCGGTGACGGCGTGCCGGGTGAGCAGGCGGATGCCGTGGCGGAGCAGGGCGCCCCCGTACACGGCGCCTTCGGCGAGTTTGGCGGGGTTGCGGAGCAGGGCGGGGGCCTGGGGGGCGTACGCGGTGTAGGAGGCGGCCTCCACGACGGCCGGGACGCTCGCCCCGGCGGCGGCGAGGGAGCCGGCCACGGCGAGGAGGAGCGGACCGCTGCCGGCCACCACCACGCGGCGGCCGGGCAGGACGAGGCCGCCCTTCAGCATGGCCTGGGCGCCGCCGGCCCCGACCACCCCGGGAAGGGTCCAGCCGGGGAAGGGCAGCTGGCGCTCGTAGGCGCCGGTGGCGAGCAGCACGGCCCGCGCCCGGACGGTCACCGCCGTCTCGTCGGGGGCGTGGCCGGCGACGGCGTGCAGCAGCCGGTGTCCGCCGTCCGGGACCACCGTCCACACGTGGTGCCGGGGCAGGTACGTGACCCGGCCCGCCGCCTGCTGGGCGCGCAGGGCGGCCTCGCGCGCGGCGAAGGCCCGCCAGTCGTGGTGCAGGGCCTCGGGCCGGGCGGCGCCGAGGGCCTCGGCGGGGTGGCGGTAGTACTGGCCGCCGGGGCGATCGGCGGTGTCGAGGAGGACGACCCGCAGCCCGAACCCGGCGGCGACGACGGCGGCCGCGAGCCCGGCCGGCCCGGCACCGACGACGGCCAGATCGGCGACGTCGGCGGGAGCGGCGGGGTCGGCCGGGGCCGGGTGGTCAGCGGGCGAGGTCGGCATGGCCGGTGCCTTCCTGGGTGGTGACGGTGTCGCCGGGGCGGGCCGGGACGAGGCAGGCGCGCTGGTTGGGGCGGCCGTTGACGGTGACGAGGCAGTCGTAGCAGGAGCCGATCCCGCAGAAGGCACCGCGCGGGGCGCCGCCCTCGCGGGTGGTGCGCCAGGAGAGGATCCCGGCCGCCCAGAGGACGGCGGCGATGGACTGGCCCTCCTGGGCGGGCAGTTCACGGCCGTCGAAGCCGATCGGGTACACGGCCGCCGGGCCGCCGCCGACCAGCTCGCGGGGGCTGCGCATCAGAGGGCTCCTCGGGGGGGGTGGGGGCGTCGTCGGTGCGGGTGCTCACGACGCGAAGCGGTCCGGGCGGAAGGGGGCGGGCGGCAGGGGCGGGGCGGTGCCGGTGAGGGCGGCCGCGATCAGCAGGCCCGTGGCGGGGGCCAGGCCGATGCCGGCGCCCTCGTGCCCGCAGGCGTGGAGCAGGCCGGGTACCCGGGGGTCCGGGCCGATCGCCGGGAGGTGGTCGGGGAGGTAGGGGCGGAAGCCGTGGTAGGCGCGCATCACCCTGACGTCCGCCAGGACCGGGAAGAGCGCGGCGGCCTGGCCCGCGAGGCGGCGCAGGGCGTCCGTGGAGAGGGTGCGGTCGAAGCCGACCCGCTCACGGGTGGCACCGATCAGGACCGGGCCCGAGGGGGTGCCCTCGACCACCGCCGAGGACTGCAGGGCCGCCGAGTCGCTGGCCACGTCCGCGATGTAGTCGGCGGCGTAGACCTTGTGCCGGACCACCCTCGGGAGGGGTTCCGTCACCAGGACGAAGCCCCGGCGGGGCAGGACGGGCAGGGCCGTCCCGGCGAGTTCGGCGATCCGGCCGCCCCAGGTGCCCGAGGCGTTGACCACCGCCGGGGCCCGCAGCGTCCGGCGGGAGGTGCGCACGCCGCGGACGGTGCCGGACTCCAGGAGGATCCCGGTGACCTCCTCGCCGAGGTGCACCTCGGCGCCCGAGGCCTTCAGCAGGTGGGCCGCCGCCAGGGCCGGCTGGACCTGGGCGTCCTGGGGGTAGTGGAAACCGCCCGCCACGCCCGGGGCGAGGTGCGGCTCCAGCTCGCGCAGGGCCGCCGGGTCCGCCTCGGCGGAGACGACCCCGGCCGCCCGCTGGCCCTCCGCGAAGTGCCGCAGGGCCTTGAGGGTGGTCTCGTCGGGTGCCACCACCAGCCCGCCCTTGGGCTCGTACTCGACGGTCCCGGGGAGTTCGGCGGACAGCTCCCGCCAGAGGCGGGCGGAGAGGAGGGCCAGGTCGAGTTCGGGGCCCGCCTCCTTGTCGGAGACGAGCAGGTTGCCCTCGCCCGCTCCGGTGGTGCCGCCGGCCACGGGGCCCCGGTCCACCACCGTCACGGAGAGACCGGAGCGGCTCGCGTAGTACGCGCACGCGGCCCCGACGACGCCGGCGCCGATGATCACGACGTCCATGTCAGTAATATGTCACATTCTTTTGATGGTGCCTAGGGTCGCCCGGGGTGGCCCGGGCCGGTTCCGCCCCCCGCGGGTCTCGGAACCGGCCCGGGCGCGCGGTCAGCTGCGGAGGGGGCCCTCACAGCTGTAGGAGGAGGTGCCCGCGGCCTTGTTGTCCCAGATCTCCAGCGGCCCGAAGGAGCAGTTCATGTCCGCCAGGTTGTTGGAGGCGGCCCCTGCCCGGTCGAGCAGGAAGTAGTCGACCGTCTCGGACATGTCCTTGAAGTTCTGGTCGTCGCTGCGCCAGTTCTTCAGGTTGGCGGTGATCCGGCCCGTACAGGTGAAGCGGCGCTTGCCGGGGTCGCCGTTCTCCACGCAGTCCGGGGTGTTGTACGTCGCCGAGGCGAAGGAGGACTTCACCGAGGCGAGGGCGGAGTCGCGCAGCTGGTCGTTGGCCGTGAAGGTGGTGTTCGGGACGTAGAGCTGGTCCACCTTGGCGATCTGGGCGTCCAGGAAGCGGTTGTAGTCGCGCTGGAGGTAGGTGTCGGCGCCCATGCGGTTGCGCCAGGCGTCGAAGCCGGCGACGTCGTTGGCGCGCTGGTAGCCGTACATCTCGCGCAGCAGCGAGGGCTTCTCGGTCCACAGGAACTCGAAGAAGGTGCCCGCGTAGTTGTAGAAGCGGAAGCCGTCGCCGTCGTAGGTGGCGTGCAGGAGCTGGTCGATCGTCATGCGCGGGCCGCCGCCGGCGGTGTCGTTGATGATGCCCTTGACCAGGGACTTGCGGACGGCGATGCCGTTGTCGCGGGTGGAGCCGTCGAAGAACTCGGCGGTGCCCTCGTCCATGGCGGTGGTGCGGTCGCCCTGGTACCAGTCGCCCTGGCCGAAGGTGCCGGGGACGGCGAAGCGGCCGTTGAGGTAGTGCGTGTACTCGTGGCGGAAGAGCTCTTCCAGGGTGAGGGAGGAGTCCTGCGGGACGCGGCGCTGGTAGGTGTAGAAGGTGGCGCCGTTCTCGATGTAGATGCCGCCGTTGTTGGTGCCGTACCCGGTCAGGATCGGGTGGTAGTTCTCGTAGTCGGCGCGCGAGGCGTAGAGCACGATGTTCAGGGTGCTGTTGGGGTCCCCGGCGAGCGGCTGGTCGGTGCCCAGGACGCGGTGGAACTGGGTCTTGACCTGCTTGCTCGCGTAGTAGAGCTGGTCGACGGTGGCCCGGTCGAGGGCGGTGCGGACCTTGATGCCGCCGTTGTCGTACGTGTAGGTGTTCGGGAAGAGCTGCTTCTCGATGTCCTCCTTGCACACCCCGTACGGCTTGCAGGCCTCGTAGAAGTTGAGCCAGGAGACCAGCTTGGCCCACTGCTCGCTGCCGTTGCCCCAGCTGGACCTGACCGGTTCGAGCAGGGCGCCGAGGTCGGCCGTGATCTGGTCCTTGAGGCCGTCGACCTGGCCGAAGCGGCCGTACTCGCCGAGGGCGTCGCGGGCGGCCCAGGCGTTGGCGCCGCCCTTGAGGTGGGTGTAACCGGCGAAGGCCTTGAAGAGGCCGCGGTAGCCGGGGTCGGCCTTGACGGCGGCCTGGAAGGCGGCGTCGTTGTTGCCCGGGTAGACGCCCAGGTAGTTGACGGAGAGGGCCGCGAGGGCGGCGCCGCCCCAGGAGGCGTCCTGGTTGGTGGCCGGGTGGGAGGCGTCCAGGGCGGCCAGGACCTTCTTGATCAGGCCGATCTGGTGCTGGCGCAGGCCGGGGGCGCTGCCCGCGTAGAGGGCCTCGCGCAGGGTGCGGGCGTTGGAGGCGGTGACGTCGAAGGTGTGGGCCGCGTTGCCGAAGTCGGCGATGGCCTGGCGCATGGCGTCGACGGTGGGGGCGTCGGTGACGTCGATCTCGGTGCGCGAGTAGTCGTGGTAGGCCACGGCGTGCAGGTAGGTGAACATCTCCTCCAGGTGGGAGGAGTCACGGCCGTCGTGCGCGGCGGCCAGGCTGGATATCCGCCGGGAGACGGCCTGGACGTGCGCGTCGGACATGACGGGCGCCAGGCGCGCGTCCCAGGTCCATATGAGGCCGCGCAGGCAGCCGTCGGCGGTGACGGCCGGGTCGGCGAGGAAGTCGGCGAACTGCTCCGGGCCGAGGCCCGTGATCCCGTCAAGGGTGCAGGGGACGCCCGCGGCGAGGGACTTGGCGGTGGGGGCGGCCTGGGCGGTGGCCGCCTTGCGGCTCTTGTCGGCGGCGGGGGCCGCGTCGGCGGCGCCGGGCACGCGGTTGTCGGCCACGGACTTGCCGCCGGGGGCCGGGGCGGGCGCCGGGGCGAGCTGCTTGGCGTCGGCCAGGCGGTCGACCTCGTCGAAGGGGTTCGGCGCGGCGGCCGGGCCGGCGGCGAAGGCGGCGGGCGCGGACGCGGCGGGCTTCGCGGCGGGGGTGCCCCGCTCCGCGGCCTGGGTCATCGCCTGGCCGGCGGTGGCGAGGAGGGTGACCGTGACGGCGGCGGAGAGGAGAGACGTACGCACAGCTCTGTGCTGGGACACCTTGATGCTCCTGTGGGAAGGGAGGTGGGGGTAGTGGTGCGTGAACTGCCCTGCTTCACACGGCGTTTGACGGGGATTAATGTGCCGCGGTGTGAGCTGTAACATAGTAATGTGAAATTGCACTGGCAAGACCTGTGCGCCCCCCAGTTCAGTCCTTCTTGAGGGAGCCTCCGTGACCGACACCTCCTCGCGCCTGAACACCGGCAGCCATGACCTGCCGGTATCAGCCGAGTTGTCCCGCTTCATGGCAGGGAACTGGACACCCTCGCCGCTGCCGGCCGGCTCCCGGGTGACCGCGTACGAGGTCACGCCCGCCCACCGCGCCCGGCTCTCGGCGCGCTTCCCCGGGGAACGGCTGATCGTCCCGGCCGGCGGGCTGAGGGTCCGGTCCAACGACTGCGACTTCCGCTTCCGCCCGCACAGCGCCTACGCCTGGCTGACCGGGCTGACGGGCGAGGACCAGGTCGGGCACGTCCTGGTCCTGGAGCCCGCCGGCCCGCACGGCCACGAGCCCGTCCTCTACCTGCGCCCCCGCTCCGACCGCTCCGACGGCACCGAGGAGTTCTACCGGGACCGCCGCTACGGCGAGTTCTGGGTGGGCCGCCGCCCCGACCTGGCCGAGGCCGAACGGCTCACCGGCCTGCGCTGCGCCCACCTCGACGCCCTCGGCTCCCCCACCGGCCGCGACGCCTCGACCGATCCCGAACTGGCCGCCGCCCTCTCGGAGCTGCGCCTCGTCAAGGACGCCTGGGAGGTCGACCAGCTCCAGCTCGCCGTCGACCACACCACCGCCGGGTTCGAGGACGCCGTACGGGCCCTGCCCCGCGCCCTGGCCCACCCGCGCGGCGAACGCTGGATCGAGGGGGTCTTCAACCTGCGGGCGCGCGCCGAGGGCAACGGCCTCGGCTACGAGACCATCGCCGCCTCCGGCGCCCACGCCTGCGTACTGCACTGGATCCGCAACGACGGCCGGCTGAACCGGGACGAACTCCTGCTGCTGGACGCGGGTGTGGAGACCGACTCCCTGTACACCGCCGACATCACCCGCACCCTGCCGCTGTCCGGGCGCTTCTCCCCCGTCCAGAAGCAGGTCTACGAGCTGGTGCTGGCGGCCCAGGAGGCGGGCATCGCCGCCCTGCGGCCCGGCGCGCGCTTCCGCGACTTCCACCGGGCGGGCATGCGGGTCATCGCCGAGGGCCTCGCCGAGTGGGGCGTGCTCAAGGACGCCGAAGGCGATCTGCACCGGCGCTACACCCTGTGCAGCAGCGGCCACATGCTCGGCCTCGACGTCCACGACTGCGCCCGGGCCCGCGCCGACGCCTACCTGGACGGCGTACTGGAGGAGGGCCAGGTCCTCACCGTCGAACCGGGCCTCTACCTCCAGCCGGACGACGAGACCCTCCCCGCCGAACTGCGCGGCATGGGCGTGCGCATCGAGGACGACCTCGTCATCACCTCCGACGGGGCCAGGCTGATGTCGGGCGCCCTGCCGCGCACGGTGGCCGGCATCGAGGAGTGGATGGGCTCCCTCCTCGACTCCGCCTCCTAGGCCGTCGCGGCGCTACGGGAGCACGGCGGTCCCGTCCAGTTCCAGCAGGGCCTCGGTGTCCCAGAGGCGGACCACGCCGACCACGGCCATCGCCGGATAGTCGCGGCCCGCCAGCCGGTGCCAGATGCGGCCCAGCTCGGCGGCGTGGGCGCGGTAGTCCTCCACGTCCACCGCGTACACCGTCACCCGGGCCAGGTCCGAGGGCACGCCGCCGGCCGCCGCCAGGGCCGTCAGCAGGTTGCCCAGGGCCCGCTCGAACTGCTCCGGCAGGGTCCGCCCCACCACCTTGCCGGAACCGTCGAGCGCGGTCTGGCCGGCCAGGAACACCAGCCGGCCCCCGGTTGCGGTGACGGCGTGGGAGAAGCCCGTCGCCGGGGACAGTTCCGGAGGGTTGATCCGGTGCGGGCCCGGACGGCCGGCGCTCATCGGGCCGCCACCCCCCGGTACAGCTCCTTCGCGATGATCCCGCGCTGCACCTCGCTCGCCCCCTCGTAGATCCTGGGCGCCCGCACCTCCCGGTACAGATGCTCCAGCAGGTGCCCCCGCCGCAGGGCGGCCGCCCCGTGCAGCTGGACGGCGTGGTCGACCACATACTGGGCCGTCTCCGTCGCGAGGAGCTTGGCCATCGCCGCCCGGCGGGGCACGTCCGGGGCCCCGGTGTCGTACGCGCAGGCCGCCGCGTACACCAGCAGCCGGGCCGCCTCGGTACGGGTGGCCATCTCCGCCACCCGGTGCGCGACCGTCTGGAGGTCGGCCAGCACCCCGCCGAAGGCGGTACGTCCGGCGGTGTGCGCCAGCGTGGCGTCCAGCGCGGCCCGCGCCATGCCGACCGCGAAGGCCCCCACGCTCGGCCGGAAGAGGTTCAGCGTCTCCATCGCCACCCGGAACCCCTGCCCCGGCTCGCCCAGGACGTCCTCCCGGCCGACCGGCACCCCGTCGAAGGCCAGTGCGCCGATCGGGTGCGGCGAGAGCATGTCGAGGGCCTCGCCGGACAGCCCCGGCCGGTCCGCCGGGACCAGGAAGGCGGTGATGCCCTTCGCTCCGGGCGCCTCACCCGTCCGGGCGAAGACGGTGTAGAAGTCGGCCTCGGGCGCGTTGGAGATCCAGCACTTGGCCCCCTCCAGCCGCCAGCCGGGCCCGTCCGGGGCCGCCGCCAGGGCCAGGGCGGCCGCGTCGGAGCCCGCGCCCGGCTCGCTCAGCGCGAACGCCGCCACCAGCCGCCCCGCCCGCACCCCCGGCAGCCACCGCTCCCGCTGGGCCGCGCTGCCCGACCGCAGCACCGGATGGCCTCCCAGGCCCTGGAGGGCCAGGGCCGTCTCCGCCTCGGTGCACCCGTAGGCGAGGGACTCCCGCAGCAGGCACAGCTCCAGCGCGCCGGAGCCGAAGACCCGCTCCAGCAGACCCTGTTCCCCCAGCTCCGCGAGGAGCGGCCGGTTCACCCGGCCGGGCTCGCCCTTCTCGGCGAGCGGCCTCAGCCGCCGCTCCGCCAGGGCGCGCAACTGCGCGCACCACTCCTCGTGTTCCACTCCGAGCGCGAATCCGGCCATCCGAAGGCCCCCAAGTCCCGTCGTGTTCCTCTATCGCGTCCTGTTGACTGCCGTCACCATCACGATACGCTCTGGACAGATCAGCACGGCCGGCTCCACCCCAATCCGGACGTCGCAAGGGGGCGAACCCGCCTTGGAGCTCCAGCCTTCCGCCCACACCGACACTTTCGCGCGAGACAACCTGCCGCCGGCCGACGCCTGGCCGCAGCTCCTCTTCGAGCTGCCCGAACTGGCCTATCCGGACCGGCTGAACTGCGGCGCCGAGCTGCTCGACGCCACCATCGCCCGCTTCGGACCGGACCGCCCCGCCTTCCGCAGCGGCACGGGCGAGGTGTGGTCGTACGGGGAGCTGCGCGAGCGCGTCGACCGCCTCGCCCACACCCTCACCGCCGACCTGGGCGTGGTCCCCGGCAACCGGGTGCTGCTGCGCGGCCCGACCGGGCCCTGGCTCGCCGCCTGCTGGCTGGCCGTGATGAAGGCGGGCGCGGTGGCCGTCACCGTCCTGGCCCAGCAGCGCGCCCAGGAGCTGGCGACGGTGTGCGCCATGGCCCGCGTCCGGCACGCCCTCTGCCACGCCGACGCCCTCGACGACCTGGCCAGGGCCGGGGTGCCCGGGCTGCGGATCACCCCCTACGGCGGGAACTCCCCCGACGACCTGCTGCGGCTGGCCGAGGCCCACACCGCCCCCTACCCCGCCGTCGGGACCTCCGCCGACGACGTGGCCCTCATCGCCTTCACCTCCGGCACCACCGGACGCCCCAAGGGCTGCATGCACTTCCACCGCGACCTCCTCGCCGTCGCCGACACCTTCTCCCGCACCGTCCTCAGACCCCGCCCCGACGACGTGTTCGCCGGCAGTCCGCCCCTCGGTTTCACCTTCGGCCTCGGCGGACTCGTCGTCTTCCCCCTGCGGGCCGGGGCCTGCGCCCTGCTGCTGGAGGAGGCCGCGCCCCGCCGGCTGCTGCCCGCCCTCGCCAAACACCGGGTCACCGTCCTGTTCACGGCCCCCACCGCCTACCGCTCGATGCTGGACACCCTGGGCCCCTACGACACGGGCGCCTACGACCTGTCCGCGCTGCGCCGCTGCGTCTCCGCGGGCGAGAACCTGCCCGCCGCCACCTGGCAGGCCTGGTACGAGCGCACCGGGCTGCGGATCATCAACGGCATCGGGGCGACCGAGCTGCTGCACATCTTCATCTCCGCCGCCGACGAGGACATCCGCCCCGGCACCACCGGCCGGGCCGTCCCCGGCTGGCAGGCCCGCGTGGTGGACCCCTCCGGCCGGCCCGTACCGGACAACGAGCCCGGGCTCCTGGCCGTCCGCGGCCCCGTCGGCTGCCGCTACCTGGCCGACCCCCGCCAGGGCGACTACGTACGGGACGGCTGGAACCTGACCGGCGACACCTACGTCCGCGACCCCGACGGCTACTTCCGCTACGTCGCCCGCGCCGACGACATGATCATCTCCTCGGGCTACAACATCGCGGGCCCGGAGGTGGAGGAGGCGCTGCTGCGCCACCCCGACGTGGCGGAGGTCGCGGTCGTAGGGAGGCCGGACGAACGCCGGGGGCAGGTGGTGGTGGCCTATACCGTGCCGCGCGAGGGCGCCGTGCTCACCGAGGAGGAACTACGGACCTTCATGAAGGGGGAGCTGGCCCCCCACAAGTGCCCCCGCTCCTTCGTCTTCCTGCCCGCGCTGCCGCGCACCCCGACGGGCAAGCTTCAGCGCTTCCGGCTGCGCGATCTAGAGTGAACCCGTGGTCGAGCAGCACACTCCGCGATCTCTGATCGTCACGTTCTACGGAGCCTACGGGCGGTCCTTCGAGGGCGCCGTCCCGGTGTCCGCGCTGGTCCGCCTGCTGGGCGCGGCCGGCGTCGACGCGCCCTCCGTCCGGTCCTCGGTGTCCCGGCTCAAGCGGCGCGGCTTCCTGGTGCCCGCGAAGGCCGCGGACGGCTCCGCCGGCTACGAGCCCTCCGACGAGGCCCGGCTGTTGCTAGAGGACGGCGACCGGCGGATCTACGGAGCCGTACCGGTCTCGCCGGAGTGGCTGGTCGCCGTCTTCTCCGTCCCCGAGCAGGAGCGCAACAAGCGGCACCTGCTGCGCTCGCGCCTGGCCCGGCTGGGCTTCGGGGCCGTGGCCCCGGGGGTGTGGATCGCACCGGCCCAGCTGGCCGAGGAGACGGAACACACCCTGGAGCGGCTGCACCTGACCGCGTACGTGGAACTCTTCCGCGGCGCCCACCTCGGCTTCGCCCCGACGGCCGAGGCGGTGGCCCGCTGGTGGGACCTGGCCGCCCTCGCCAAACAGCACGAGGAATTCCTCGACCTGCACGAACCGGCGCTGCGCGCCCTCCAGTCGGGCCCCGGGCCCACCCCCGAGGCCGCCTACCGCACCTACCTGACCGCCCTGGACACCTGGCGGCGGCTGCCCTACGCGGACCCGGGACTGCCGCGGGAGCTGCTCCCGGCGGACTGGCCCGGCGACCGGGCCGCCGCGGTCTTCGCCGAACTGCACACCCGGCTGCGCGACACGGGCGCCCGCTTCGTACAGCCGTAGCCGGGCGGCGCCCCCGCCCCGGGCGCTGACCTCGTACCTGCTCATGGCTCCCCCTCCTCCGACGGCCCCGCCACCACGGCGGGGCCTTCGCCTTGCGCGCACCTCCTGCTCGCACTCCCAAGGTCCCAGCGGCGCACGCCCCGCTCCTCCCCCGCGCGGGGGTACCGCCTCCCCCGCCCGGGGGAGCGCCCCGCCACCCCGCGCGCGCCCCCGTGGGGCACAGCCCCGGAAAACCCGGTGCGGCCCCCTTCAGGTCCCCGTCACGATGGGACATGACCTGGACCTTCAGCACCGATCCGGCGGCCTGGCCGGCCGCCGCGCGCGCTTCCCTGGCGGCGCGTCCCGTCGTCAACACCAGCCTGCTCAGCGTCATCGACGCCCTCGATCGGCGCGGCCCCCACGCCTACGGCGACTCCGAGCCCGTCTTCGGCTGGTGGACCGGACCCGACGGCACCGTCGACGGGGCCGTCCTGCACACCCCGCCGTACCCGATGCTGCTCGGCGTCCTGCCCCCGGAGGCGGTCCGCCCCCTGGCCGGCGCGCTCACGGCCGACCCCCTGCTCGCCGGCGTCACGAGGTTCAACGCCCGCCGCGCCGACGCGCGGGCCCTGGCCGAGGCCTGGGGCGGGCCCGCCCGCGTGGCCGAGGAGCTCCGCCTGTACCGCCTGGGCACCCTGACGGCCCCCGACCCGGCCCCCGGGGGCCGGGCCCGGCAGGCCACCGAGGCGGACCTGCCGCTGCTGGTGCGCTGGACCGCGGAGTTCAGCCGGGAGTGCGCCATCCCCGTCGCCCCCTCCGAGGCCTCCCTGCGGGACCGGATCTCGTACGGCGGGTACCTCGTCTGGGAGGACGGCGGGAGGCCGGTGGCCCTGGCCGGCTTCTTCCGCCCGATCGGCTCCGCCTCCCGCATCGGCCCCGTCTACACCCCGCCCGCCGAGCGGCGCCGCGGTTACGCCGCCGGGGTGACGCACGCGGCGTGCGCGGCGGCCCGCCGGGCGGGGGCCGCCGAGGTGCTGCTCTTCACCGACCTGGCCAACCCCACCAGCAACGGCGTCTACCGGCGCCTCGGCTTCACGCCCGTCGAGGACCGCGTCGAGCTGGTCCGCGGCTGAACCCCTGCGGCCCGGCCCCCGGCATCCGCCTCACCCCTTCCCGGTGGGCGGCTTGCGGCTGCCCGCCCGGTACGGGGCCGGCCAGGGCGCGCCCGGGCCGGCGTACCCCTGGTCGGCGGCCGCGTGCAGGGTCCAGTGCGGGTCGTACAGGTGCGGACGGCCCAGGGCGCACAGGTCGGCGCGGCCGGCCAGGAGCAGCGAGTTGACGTCGTCCCAGGAGGAGATCGCGCCGACGGCGATGACGGGGACGCCCAGCGCGTTGCGGATCCGGTCGGCGTAGGGGGTCTGGTAGGAGCGCCCGTACTCGGGGGCCTCGTCCGCGACGACCTGTCCCGTGGACACGTCGACGGCGTCCGCCCCGTGTGCGGCGAAGGCGGCGGCGATCGCCCCCGCCTCCTCGGGCGTGGTGCCGCCGGGGGCCCAGTCGGTCGCCGACAGCCGGACCGTCATCGGGCGGTCCGGGGGCCAGGCCTCGCGGACGGCGTCGAAGACCTCCAGGGGGAAGCGCAGCCGGTTCTCCAGGGAACCCCCGTACGCGTCCTCGCGTTGGTTGGTGAGGGGGGAGAGGAAGCCGGACAGCAGGTAGCCGTGCGCGCAGTGCAGTTCCAGCAGGTCGAAACCGCAGTCGGCGGCCCGTGCGGCGGCGGCCGCGAAGTCGGAGCGGACGGTGGCGAGGCCGGCCGCGTCCAGGGCGCGCGGGACGGCCGAGACACCGGCCCTGTAGGGCAGGGCGGAGGGGGCGACGAGGGGCCAGTTGCCCTCGGGGAGCGGCTCGTCCATGCCCTCCCACATGAGCCGTGTCGAGCCCTTGCGGCCGGAGTGGCCGAGCTGGAGGCCGAGGGCGGTGCCGGGTGCGGAGGTGTGGACGAAGTCGGCGATCCGCTTCCAGGCGGCCGCCTGCTCGGCCGTCCACAGGCCGGCGCAGCCGGGGGTGATCCGGCCCTCGGGGCTGACGCAGACCATCTCCGTCATGACCAGCCCGGCCCCGCCCAGGGCCCGTCCGCCGAGGTGGACCAGGTGGAAGTCGCCCGGCACCCCGTCGACTGCGGAGTACATGTCCATCGGGGAGACGACGACCCGGTTGCGCAGGGTCAGCCCGCGCAGGGTGAAGGGGGTGAACATCGGCGGGGTCAGCGCACCGTCGGGCCCCTCCTGCGGGCAGCCGAAGTCGGCCTCCACCGCGCGGGTGAAGCGGGGGTCGCGCAGCCGCAGGTTCTCGTGGGTGACCCGGCGGCTGCGGGTGAGCAGGTTGAAGGCGAACTGGCGGGCGGGCTGGCCCACGTAGCCCGCGATCTCCTCGAACCAGCGCATGCTGGCGGCCGCGGCCCGCTGGGTGCTGGCCACGGCGGGCCTGCGGGCGGCCTCGTAGGCGGCCAGGGCCTCGGGGATCCCGGGGTGGGCGGCCACGGCCTCGGCGAGGGCGAGGGCGTCCTCGACGGCGAGTTTGGTGCCGGAGCCGATGGAGAAGTGGGCCGTGTGGGCGGCGTCGCCGAGGAGGACCACGTTCCCGTGGGACCAGCGCTCGTTGACGACGGTGCGGAAACCGGTCCAGGCGGAGCGGTTGCCACGCAGGGGCCTGCCCCGCAGCGCCTCGCCGAAGATCTTCGCGCAGCGGGCGGCGGACTCCTCCTCGTCGCACAGGTCGAGGCCGGCCGCCCGCCACACCTCCTCGCGCATCTCGACGATGGCGGTGGAGGAGTCGGCCGCGTACGGGTAGGCGTGCAGCTGCATGACGCCGTGCTCGGTCTCGGCGATCTCGAAGCGGAAGGCGTCGAAGGCGAAGTCGGCGGCGAGCCAGACGTAGCGGCAGCGGCCGGGGGTGACGGTGGGCCGGAAGTGGGCGGCGCCGCTCTCGCGGGTGGCGCTGTGCACCCCGTCGGCCGCGACGACCAGGTCGTGGGAGCGGGCCAGGGTCCAGGCGTCGGGGGCCTCGGCGCGGAAGCGGAGCCGGACGCCGAGGGCCTCGCAGCGGGCGTGCAGGATCTCCAGGAGCCGGCGCCGGCCGAGGGCGGCGAAGCCGTGGCCGCCGGAGGTCAGCAGCCGGCCCCGGTGGACGACGTCCACGTCGTCCCAGCGGACGAACTCGGCGGAGAGGGCGGCGTGGACGACGGTGTCGGCCCGTTCGATGCCGCCCAGGGTCTCGTCGGAGAGGACGACGCCGAAACCGAAGGTGTCGTCGGGGGCACCGCGTTCCCACAGGTCGACGGAGTGCCCCTGGCGGGCCAGCAGCGCGGCGGCGTAGAGCCCGCCCGGCCCGCCGCCGATGACGGCGACCCGCTTGGCGGCCCCGGGCGGGGCCCCGGGCCCGGCCCCGGGCGCGGACGGTGAACCGGAGGGTGAACCGGGCTGGGACACGGGCCGGGACGCGGGCTCGGACATGCCCCTACCTCCCCTTCCACTGCGGCGGCCGCTTCCCGGTGAAGGCGGCGTGGAACTCGGCGTAGTCCTGGCCGTGCATGAGCAGGGCCTGGGTGTTGGCGTCCAGCTCGACGGAGGCGGCCAGCGGCATGTCCAGTTCGGCGGTGAGCAGGGCCTTGGTCTGGGCGTGGGCGAGGGCGGGTCCGGCGGCGAGGCGGGCGGCCAGTTCGGCGGCCCGGGCGTCGGCCTCGCCCTCGTCGACGAGCTCGCTGAGCAGGCCGATGCGCTCCGCCTCGGGGGCCCGTACGGGCTCGCCGAGCATCAGGATCCGGGTGGCGTGGCCGAGGCCGACGACCCGGGGCAGCAGGTAGGCGGCGCCCATGTCGCCGCCGGAGAGGCCGACGCGGGTGAAGAGGAAGGCGAAGCGGGCGGTGGGGTCGGCGATGCGGAAGTCGGCGGCGAGGGCGAGGACGGCCCCGGCACCCGCGGCGACCCCGTGGACGGCGGCGATCACGGGGAAGGGGCATTCGCGGACGGCGCGGACCACCTGGCCGGTCATCCGGTTGAAGTCGAGGAGCTCGGAGGTGTCCATGGCGAGGGTGGCGCCGATGATCTCGTCCACGTCCCCGCCGGAGCAGAAGCCGCGGCCCTCGCCCGCCAGGACGAGGGCGCGCACGGAGCGGGTGCGGGAGAGTTCGGCGAGCAGATCGCGCAGGTCGGCGTAGGCGCCGAAGGTGAGCGCGTTCAGCTTCTCGGGGCGGTCGAGGGTGACGGTGGCGATGCCGTCCTGCCGGGTCACCCGCAGGTGGCGCCACCGTTCGGTCGCTGGTGTGGAACCGGTGAAGGGGCTCACGCGTACGACGCTATCACCGACTTGTGACTGCCGTCACGAAAACGCGACACTTGGGGGACGGCGGCGGACGGGGCCTCCGCCCGAGCCGAAGGTCCCCCCGCACCGCGGCCGTGGGTCCGTCACCTTCCCGCCGGGGTGCCCTACGGGCGGCGCGGGGCGCTCCGTATGGTTGAAATCAGGAGTTTCCCGCCCCCGCCCCACCCCAGCCCCGCCTCTGCCCTCCCCTGCCCCCTCCCCCACGGAACGGACGGATCAGCCATGACCGACGCCTCCGCCTGGCGGCTCGCCCTGCCGCACACGGCCGCGGCCGTACCCATGGCCCGCGCGCTGGTCCGCACCGCCCTCACGGACACGGGGCCGTCCGCCGACCGCGACACCGCCGAGCTGCTGACCGCCGAGCTGGTCGCCAACGCCGTGGAGCACACCACCGCCGGGGCGCCGATCGAGCTGGTCGTGGAGATGCTGGCGGACGGCTGCCAGGTCGAGGTGCACGACGGCGATCCGCGGCCGCCCCGCGATCTGGTCACCCGCCCGTACGAGGCCCACCCCGACCCCTGGCAGGAGCACGGCCGCGGCCTGCTGCTGCTCCGGGCCCTGAGCTCCGCCTGCGGCCACCGCACCACCGAGCACGGCAAGGCCGTCTGGTTCACCCTGCCGGCCGGGGCGACGCACGCCTGACCGGCCGGGCCGCGAAACCGCCCGTATGACTATGCGGTGGGCTACGCGCCGTTATGCGACGGGTTGTGCGGCCGGCTTCGCCATCGTCGCGACGAGCACGGCCTTGATGGTGTGCAGCCGGTTCTCCGCCTCGTCGAAGACGACGGAGTGCGCCGATTCGAACACCTCGTCCGAGACCTCCAGCCACTCCAGCCCGTGCCGCTCGTGGACCTCGCGGGCCACCTTGGTGCCGAGGTCGTGGTAGGCGGGCAGGCAGTGCAGGAAGCGCACGTCCGGGTTCCCGGTCGCGCGGAGCACGTCCATGGTGACGGCGTACGGCGCCAGGGCGGCGATCCGCTCGTCCCAGACCTCCTTGGGCTCACCCATCGACACCCACACGTCCGTGGCCACGAAGTCGGCCTGCGCCACGCCCTCCGCGACCTCCTCGGTCAGGGTGACGCGGGCCCCGCTGACCTCGGCCAGCTCGCGGGCCCGGGCCACGACCGACTCGGCCGGCCAGTACGCCTTCGGCGCGACGATCCGTACGTCCATGCCCAGCAGCGCGCCGGTCACCAGGTAGGAGTTGCCCATGTTGAAGCGGGCGTCGCCCAGGTAGGCGAAGGCGATCCGCTCCAGCGGCTTGGCGCAGTGCTCGGTCATGGTGAGCACGTCGGCCAGCATCTGGGTGGGGTGCCAGTCGTCGGTGAGGCCGTTGAAGACGGGCACCCCGGAGTAGGCGGCGAGCTCCTCGACCGACTGCTGGCTGTCGCCCCGGTACTCGATGCCGTCGAACATCCGGCCGAGCACCCGCGCGGTGTCCCGGACGGTCTCCTTGTGTCCGATCTGGGAGCCGGAGGGGTCGAGGTAGGTGGTGTGCGCCCCCTGGTCGGCGGCGGCGACCTCGAAGGCGCAGCGGGTGCGCGTGGAGGTCTTCTCGAAGATCAGCGCGATGTTCCGCCCCCGGAGCCGGCGCTCCTCGGCGCCCGCCTTCTTGGCCGCCTTGAGTGCGGCGGCGAGCTCGACCAGGCCGCGGAACTCGGCGGCGGTGAAGTCGAGCTCCTTGAGGAAACTGCGGCCGAAGAGGTCGGTGGACATCGGGACTCCAGGGGGGCGCTGACAGGGGATTGTGGAAGTCTATACGATCCCCTGCATTCATATTCAGTCGGGTGGATCACACGCACGGCCTCCGCACCCGTGATCACCAGCCCGTACCCCTCAGCCTGCGCTCACCCGGCGTCCCGTTCCACCGGGCAGCTCATGCAGCGCGGCCCGCCGCGGCCCCGCCCCAGCTCGCTGCCGGGGATCTCGATCACCTCGATGCCCTCCTTGCGCAGGTGGGTGTTGGTGGTGACGTTCCGCTCGTAGGCGACGACGACCCCCGGCTCCACGGCCAGCACGTTGCAGCCGTCGTCCCACTGCTCGCGCTCGGCCGAGTGCACGTCCTGCCCCGCGGTCAGCACCCGCACCCGGTCCAGGCCCAGCGCCGCCGCGATCGCCCGGTGCATGTGCTCCGGCGGGTGGTCGCTGACCTGGAGCTCGCTCGCCCCCTGCCCCGGCCGGATCGTGTAGGAGCGCAGCATGCCCAGCCCGGCGTACTGGGTGAACGTTTCCTCGTCGACCATCGTCATCACCGTGTCCAGGTGCATGAAGGCCCGCCGCTTGGGCATGTCGAGCGCCACGATGACCGACGCCGACCCGGCCGCGAACAGGCCCCGGGCCAGCATCTCCACCGCCTGCGGGGTGGTCCGCTCGCTCATCCCGATCAGGACGGCCCCCTTGCCGATGACCAGGACGTCCCCGCCCTCGATGGTCGAGGGGTAGTCCGACTGGCCCTGCGACCAGTAGTGGAAGGGGCCCGAGCCGGTGAAGAGGGGGTGGTGCCGGTAGATCGCCTCGAAATGCACGGTCTCGCGCTGCCGGGCCGGCCAGCGCATGGCGTTGATGGACACCCCGTCGTAGATCCAGGCGGAGGTGTCGCGGGTGAAGAGGTGGTTGGGCAGCGGCCCCAGCAGGAAGCCGTCCGTCTCGAGCGCGTGGAAGCGCACCGACACGGGCTCGGCGTGCCGCTCCAGGAACTCCCGCTTCGTCATGCCGCCGATCAGCGCCTGCGCCAGCTCGGCCGAGGGCAGCCCGTCGAAGGCCGCGCGCAGGTGGTCGGCGGCGAGGGGCCCGTACTCCTTCTCGTCGAAGACCCGGTCCAGCACCAGGCGGCGCGCCTCGGTGATGTCGAGGGCCTCACGGAGCAGGTCGCCGAAGAGGTGGACGGCGACGCCCCGGTCGCGCAGCACGTCGGCGAAGCCGTCGTGCTCCTGGCGGGCCCGGCGCACCCACAGCACGTCGTCGAAGAGCAGGGCGTCCTTGTTGCTTGGTGTGAGCCGCTTCAGCTCCAGGTCGGGGCGGTGCAGGATGACGCGGCGAAGCCGCCCGGTCTCGGAGTCGACATGGAATCCCATGCCGTACACGTACCCAGACCGAACGGCTTTCTGACCCGGCGTCGGCGGTGCGGGTCAGCGCAGGCCGAGGAGCGCCGACGGGGCGCCGATGAGCTCGGGGGCGACCACGCCCAGCTTGGGGGCGGTCAGGTTCGGGATCCCGTAATTGCCCCCGTCCGGCATGGTCAGCGGGGAGCCGAGGACCGCGCCGGGCGTCCGGGTCAGCAGGGTGGTCGCCGGCGACTCCAGGGAGCCCTCGCCGTCCGTCTCCTCGGAGCCCAGCAGGTTGGGCACCGGGGAGGTGACCTTGGTGAGCCCGAGGTCGGTGGCGACCGGCACCACCGGGAGCAGTGGGGTCGGCAGCATGTCGCCCTTGTGGAGGACGGGCGCCTCGGGAGCTCCCACGACCGGCATCGGGACGGCGGTGCCCACCTGGGGGGTGGGAAGGCCCAGCGTGGTCTTCACGGCGTCCAGCGGGACGCTCACGGGGACCGAGTCGGCCACGGCCGGAGAGGCCGCGGCCGCCGCGGCCATACAGGTCATGAGCGCCGCAATGCTTCCGCGCGCGGTCATCTTCATAGGTGACGTTCCGTCCTTCCAGGGTCGCGGACACTCCGCTGCCCTGGATGAACGATCCCGCCGCCGGTTTCCCCGGCCTTCCGCGGGAAAGTTCCCCCATACGACCTAATTCGGGGCCGTACGGGGGCGGCCGCTTTACGCGCCCTCCCCCGTCACAGCCGGGGGTCGACCGGCTCCGACTCCAGGGCGAGGACGGCGAACACCGCCTCGTGGACCCGCCACAGCGGCTCCCCCGCCGCCAGCCGGTCCAGCGCCTCCAGACCCAGCGCGTATTCCCGCAGGGCGAGGGAGCGCTTGTGGCCCAGGAACCTCTGGCGCAGCCGCTCCAGCTGCCCGGGACGGGTGTACTCCGGACCGTAGATGATCCGCAGGTACTCCCGCCCGCGCACCTTCAGCCCCGGCTGCACCAGCCGCCCCTTTCCGTCCCGGGCGTAGGCGCCGAGCGGCTTGACGACCATGCCCTCGCCGCCGGCGGCGGTCAGCTCCAGCCACCAGTCGGTGCCGGCGCGGACGGAGTCCTCGTCGGCGGTGTCCACGTACACCCGGCGGGTCCGCCGCAGCAGCGGGGCGGCGGAGCGCTCGTCGGCGTCGGCCAGCCGGTCCAGCCAGGCCAGCTGCTCGTCGTGCGGGACGGCCGCCAGCGACCGGCCGGCCGCCGCGAGCAGCTGGAACGGCGCGAACCGTACGCCGTCCAGCCCGTCGGTGGTCCAGCAGTAGCGCCGGTAGGCCTCGGTGAAGGCCCCGGCGTCCTCGGCCCGTCCGCGCTGGCGCTCCAGCAGCCCGCCCGTGTCCACGCCCCGGGCCTCGGCGGCCGCCAGGGCGGCGACCGCGTCCGGCAGGACGGTGCGGGAGGCGGCGCCGACGGCCGCGTACTGGTTGCGCAGCAGGCCCGTGGACTTCAGGGACCAGGGCAGCAGTTCCCCGTCGAGCAGCAGCCAGTCCGTGCCGAGCTCCTCCCACAGGCCGGCGCCGTCGACGGCGGCGCGCAGCCGGGCGAGGAACTCCTCGGTGAGCTCGGGCTCCTGGAAGAAGGGGCGTCCGGTGCGGGTGTAGAGCGAGCCGGTGGGGCCGCTCTCGACGCCGAAGCGCTCGCGGGCCGCCGCGGCGTCCCGGCACAGCAGCACGGTGGCGCGGGAGCCCATGTGCTTCTCCTCGCACACGACCCGCCCGATGCCGTCGGACCGGTACTGGGCGAAGGCCTCGGCGGGGTGCTCCAGCAGGCCGTCCTCGGCGGAGGTGGCCGTCGGCGCCATGGTCGGCGGCAGGTACGGCACCAGCCGGGGATCGACCGCGAAGCGGCTCATGACCTCCAGGGCGGCGGCCGCGTTCTCCTCGCGGACGCTCACGTTGCCCAGGTGGCGGGTCTCCACGACGCGCCGCCCGTGCACGTCGGACAGGTCCAGCGGGCGGCCGTCGAGCGCCCCGGGCGCCTCGGCGGCGAGCGGCTTGACCGGCTCGTACCAGACCTTCTCGGCCGGTACGTCGACCAGTTCCCGCTCGGGCCAGCGCAGGGCGGTCATCCGGCCGCCGAAGACGGCGCCGGTGTCGAGGCAGATGGTGTTGTTGATCCAGGTGGTGTCCGGGACCGGGGTGTGCCCGTAGACCACGGCGGCCTTGCCCCGGTAGTCCTCGGCCCACGGGTAGCGCACGGGCAGGCCGAACTCGTCGGTCTCGCCGGTGGTCTCCCCGTACAGGGCGTGCGAGCGGACCCGGCCGGAGGTGCGCCCGTGGTACTTCTCGGGCAGGCCGGCGTGGCAGACCACCAGCCGGCCGCCGTCGAGGACGTAGTGGCTGACCAGGCCGGAGATGAACTCCCGCACCTCCTTCACGAACTCCTCGCTCTCGCGGGAGAGCTGTTCCACCGTTTCGGCGAGGCCGTGGGTCTGCTGGACCTCGGAGCCCTTCAGGTAACGGCCGAGCTTGTTCTCGTGGTTCCCGGGCACGCACAGCGCGGCGCCGGACCGGACCATGCCCATCACCCGGCGCAGTACGCCGGGGCTGTCGGGGCCGCGGTCGACGAGGTCGCCGACGAAGACGGCGGTGCGGCCGGCGGGGTGGGTCCCGTCCTCATAGCCGAGCTTCGCGAGCAGGGTCTCCAGCTCGGAGGAGCAGCCGTGGATGTCGCCGATGATGTCGAAGGGGCCGGTGAGGTGGGTGAGGTCGTTGAACCGCTTCTCCAGGACCACTTCGGCGGTTTCGGCCTCCTCCACCGTGCGCAGGACGTGGACCTTGCGGAAGCCCTCGCGCTCCAGTCCGCGCAGCGAGCGGCGCAGCTCGGAGCGGTGGCGCTGGATGACGCGGCGCGGCAGGCCGGCCCGGTCGGGGCGGGCCGCGTTGCGTTCGGCGCAGACCGACTCGGGCAGGTCAAGGACGATGGCGATGGGCAGGACGTCGTGCTCGCGGGCGAGCCGGACGAGCTCGCGGCGGGACTCCTTCTGCACGCTGGTGGCGTCCACGACGGTGAGGCGTCCGGCGGCGAGCCGCTTGGCGGCGATGTGGTGGAGGACCTCGAAGGCGTCCTTGCTCGCGCTCTGGTCGTTCTCGTCGTCGGCGACCAGGCCCCGGCAGTAGTCCGAGGACAGGACCTCGGTGGGCTTGAAGTGCTTGCGGGCGAAGGTGGACTTGCCCGAACCGGTGGCCCCGACGAGGACGACGAGGGACAGGTCGGTGACGGGGAGGACGCGGTGTCCGGTGGGGGTGGTCATGCTGCCTCGCCCTCCTTCGGGGTATCGGCGGTAGCGGTGGTGGTGGCGGTGGTGCCAGCGGTGTCCGTGCTGCCTGCGGTGACGGTGGTGTCCGCGGGGTCGGCGGCCCGGGTGAAGACGGCCATCTGGGTCGGCGGACCGACCTCGGGGTCCTCGTCGCCCACCGGCCGGTACGCGACGGCGTAGCCGAACCGGGCGGCGACCCGGCCGGCCCAGGCGCGGAACTCCTCCCGGGTCCACTCGAACCGGTGGTCCCGGTGGCGGACCCGCCCTGCGGGCAGGGACTCCCAGCGGACGTTGTACTCGACGTTCGGGGTGGTCACGAGGACCGTGCGGGGGCGGGCCGAGCCGAAGACGGCGTACTCCAGCGCGGGCAGCCGGGGCAGGTCCAGGTGCTCGATGACCTCGCTGAGCACGGCGGCGTCGTAGCCGGCCAGCCGCTTGTCGGTGTAGGCGAGGGAGCCCTGGAGCAGCCGGACGCGGGAGCTCTGCCGCTCCCCCATCCGCTCCAGCCGCAGCCGCCGGGAGGCGGTGGTCAGGGCGCGCACCGAGACGTCCACGCCGACGATCTCGGTGAACGCGGTGTCCCGCAGCAGCGCCTGGACCAGCTGCCCCTCCCCGCAGCCCAGGTCGAGGACCCGGGCCGCGCCGGCCTCGCGCAGCGCGGCGAGGACCGCGTCGCGGCGGCGTACGGCGAGCGGGACCGAGCGCTCCCGCGCCTCGGTGTCCCCTTCGGCGGCGTCTCCTTCGGCGGTGGTGTCCGCGGCGTCGTCGAGTTCCTCGGCCTCGCCGCCGTCGGCCTCGGCCAGGCGGGCGAGCTCCAGGCGTTCCATGGCGCTCTGGGTGAGCCGCTTGTGGCGGGCCAGGTAGCGGGCGGTGATGAGGGCGTGCTCGGGGTGGGCCGCCAGCCAGCCGTCCCCGGCGCGCAGCAGCTTGTCCACCTCGTCGGGGGCGATCCAGTAGTGCTTGGAGTCGTCGAGCACGGGCAGCAGGACGTACAGCTGGCGCAGGGCGTCCTCCAGCCTGAGCTCGCCCTCCAGCACCAGCCGTACGTAGCGGCTGTCGCCCCATGCGGGGAACGCCTCGTCCAGGGCGATCGGGGTGGTCTCCACGGAGTCCCAGCCGAGCGGGCCGAACAGCCGGCGCACCAGGTCGCCGCCGCCGCGGGCGGGCAGCACCGGGATCTCGATCCGCAGCGGGCGCGCCCGTCCGGGCAGCTCGGGCCGGGCGGCGCACTGGCCCTTGAGGGCGGTGCGGAAGACCCCGCTCAGCGCGACGGCGAGCAGCGAGGAGGCCGCGTACGGGCGGTCGTTGACGTACTGCGCGAGGGCGGAGTCGGGAGCCCCTCCCCGGCCCTTGCCCTGACCGCGCCGCACCAGCGCGACGGGGTCCACCTCCAGCAGCAGCGCGGCCGTGCACCGGTGGTCCGTCGCCTCGGGGTAGAACACGTGGGCGGTGCCGTGCGAGGTGGCGAACGCCTGCGTCCTCCCGGGATGCTTGTGCAGCAGGAATCCCAGGTCAGTGGCGGGTTTCTCGGTGGTACCGGTCGTGCTGATCGTCAGGAACATGCGCTTCAGTATGTGCCGGGGCTCCCCGGCGGCCCACCGATTTTCATACCGGCGGCGGGCGGTGGAGAGCGCTGCGGAGTCCGGCGATCCAGGGCGGTCCGATCCGGCAGCAGCCGCCGATGAGCCGGGCTCCGGCCGCCCGCCAGGCCTCGACGGGCCAGGGGGCGGGGTCGGCGGGGGCGTGCCAGGTGCGGGTGCCCGCGTCCCAGACGGAGCCGTCGTTGGGGTAGGCCAGCAGCGGCTTGGCCGTGACCGACGCGGCCGCCTCCAGCGCGGGCAGCACGTCCGCCGGGTCACAGCAGTTGACGCCGACCGCGATCACCTCGGGGGCGTCGGCGGCGAGCGCGAAGGCCTCCGCCAGGGGCTGGCCGGCCCGGGTGCGGCCGCCCGCGACGGTGTAGCTCAGCCAGGCCCGCGCGCCCGTGCCGGCCAGCACCCGCAGCAGCGCCCGCGCCTCGTCGGCGTCGGGGACGGTCTCCAGCGCGAGTACGTCCGGTCCGGCCGCGAGCAGCGCCTCGATCCGGGGGCGGTGGAAGGCGGCCAGCTCCGCGCCGCCGAGCCCGTACCGGCCCCGGTACTCGGAGCCGTCCGCCAGGACCGCCCCGTACGGTCCCACCGAGGCGGCCACCCACACCTCGTGCCCGGCGGCGCGCGCCGCCGAGTCGGCCACCCGGACGGAACGCTCCAGCAGTACGGGATCGTCGCCGACCTGGTAGCTCGCGGTGATCAGCACCTCGGCGCCGGCCCGGACGTACGCCGTGTGGGCGGCCTCGACCCGGTCCGGGTGCTCGGCGAGCACCCGGCCCGTCCAGAGGTCGCCGGACAGGTCGCAGCCCTGGTCGGCGAGCTGGTTGCTCAGCCCGCCGTCCAGGAGCACGGGCCCGCGGGCCAGGGCGTGGGCGAGCGGGCCGGTGGCGCGGGGCACGGGTCTGTCCTCCGTAGGGTGGTACGGATCGGTCGGCCGGGGCGGTTCAGCCGAGCTGGGGCATGATCTGGCCGGCGATCAGCTCCAGGTGGTCCAGGTCGCCGAGGTCGAGGACCTGGAGGTAGACGCGGGAGGAGCCGATGGCGGCGTAGGTGCCGAGCTTCTCGACGACCTCGGCCGGGGAGCCCGCCAGGCCGTTGGCCTTGAGCTCGTCGACCTCGCGGCCGATGGCGGCGGCCCGGCGGGCGACCTCGGCGTCGTCCTTGCCCACGCACACCACCAGGGCGTTCGAGTAGACGATCTCCTCCGCCTTGCGCCCGGTCTCGGCGGCGGCCTCCCGGACCCGGGCGAACTGCCGGCGGCTGTCCTCGACCGAGGCGAACGGCATGTTGAACTCGTCCGCGTACCGGGCGGCGAGGCGGGGCGTGCGCCGCGCCCCGTGCCCGCCGACGAGGACGGGGACCTTGGCCTGGGCCGGCTTGGGCAGCGCCGGGGAGTTCTCCACCTGGTAGTACGTCCCCCGGTAGTCGAAGACGGCGCCCGGCTCGGTGGCCCACAGACCGGTGACGATGGCCAGCTGCTCCTCCAGCCGGGCCATCCGCTCCGCCGGGAAGGGGATCCCGTACGCCTTGTGCTCCTCCTCGAACCAGCCCGCGCCGAGGCCGAGTTCCACGCGGCCGCCGGACATGGCGTCGACCTGCGCCACCTGGATCGCGAGGACGCCGGGCAGCCGGAAGGTGCCGGCCGTCATCAGCGTGCCCAGCCGGATCCGACTGGTCTCGCGGGCCAGGCCGGCGAGGGTGATCCAGGCGTCGGTGGGGCCGGGCAGCCCGTCGGCGGACCCCATCTTGAGGTAGTGGTCCGAGCGGAAGAACGCGTCGAAGCCGAGCTCTTCGGTGGCCTTGGCGACCGTCAGGAGGGTGTCGTAGTCGGCGCCCTGCTGCGGCTCGGTGAAAATGCGAAGATCCATGGCTCCATCCTGCCCTTCCCACTCCCCTGCCGGGTGAATCTGCGTCAACCGGGCGGCGCGCCCCCCGCCGCGTCAGTGACCAGCGCGGATGGGGATCGTTGCTCGGACGGAGCCGGACCGCCCGGCCCGCGCGCCGGCGGCCTCCCGCCGGTACGACCACCGCCCCCTTCCGCACCGGAAGGGCCAGGGCCGAGGAGGCCGCCATGTCCCACGAGTCCGTGCCCGAGTACCCCGGACAGACCGGACAGGCAGCACACGACCACGCACACCCGGAGCCCGCGGTGCCCGCCCAGGGCGGCGCGCCGAAGGGCCTGCTCCAGCAGATGGAGGAGCTGATGGCGGCGCTCAACGCCGACCTGTCCCAGCTCGACGCCGACCTCCAGCACTCCGCGGACCGCACTCCGCCCGCCGCACCGGTCACCCCGGGCGGACTGGCGTACGAGAGCGAGCGCCGCGCCGACCGCTCCTTCTGACCGTGCGGGGGTCCCGTCCCGCACGGCGGGGCCCCTCCGCCGGGCGCACCGGACCCGCGCGCCGGACCCCGGACGGCGCGCCACGGCCTCAGAGCACGCCCGAGGCCGACCCCCGTTCCCGGACCGTCATCCTGCGCAGCAGGGCGCGTACCCGGTCGCTCGACTCGTCCGCCGCGTCGATCGACTCTATGCACTGCCAGTACAGGCTCTCGTCGTCCGTCGCGCAGGCCACTCCGACGAGCGCTATCCCGACCTCGCCGAGCAGCGCCTGGAGCCCCAGCAGCGCCTGACGCACATCGGCCACGCCCGTCAGCTGCGCCGCCCGGGGCGGCTGTTCGGGCGCGGGGCCCTCACCGTCACCGAGGGCCGCCCGGTCTATGGCCCCGCAGCCTCTGCCTCCCGCTTCCCCCAGGCCCCGCGCCTCCGCTCTCAGCTCCGGCGGCCCGGTGACCGCCAGCCAGCCCCCTACCCCCTGGGCGAGCGCCTGGGCCTGCCAGGCCTCGCCCACGATGTCCCACGCAGCCGCGCTCCGTGCCAGCGCGTGCCGGCCGGCCGCGATGAGCCGTACCGCATCCATATGCCGTCCCCCGTCCGCACGACATCCCGCCAATCTCCACTACCCAGAGTGAAGGCAACGAGCCAGTAAAGCCAGGGGTATTCGGAAATCTGTGGACACAAACATGGTTGTGGACGACGCCATCACTCCGAAGAGTGACGATCTGGCGTCGATGTCCCGGTCGCCGGGAATCGGAGCTCGTTCCTCTCGATCTTCGCGGCGAGCGCATCCAGCACATCCACCCCGAGAACCTCACAGAACTGCAGCAGATACGCCAGCACGTCGGCGACCTCATCGGTCACCCGGTGTGCGTTTTCCGGCTTCTCCATGATCGCCGCCGACTGTTCCGGTGTCAGCCACTGGAAGATCTCGACCAGTTCGGAGGCTTCCACGCTCAGCGCCACGGCCAGGTTCTTGGGGGTGTGGTACGGGGCCCAGTCCCGGGCGGCCGCGAACGCGGCCAGCCGTCGCTGGAGTCGGTACAGCCGTTCGCCGTGCGGTGGTTCCGGCCCGTCGTCCGTGGGTGCAGCACTCATGGGGACAGGTCTACCACTGAGACGCCGGGGATCCCCCGGGCGGTTCCCGCCGCGTCCTCGCCGACCCCCGCCACCAGCCGGATGTGGCCGCGCTCCCCGGACAGCAGGGCCAGGCGCAGCAGTTCGCCGCACTGCCGCCGGTCCAGTCCCCGGTCGAGGCCGTCGGCGAGCACGGTCAGCGCCTGCCGGGCGGAGAGGAGCTCGGCGGCCGGGTCCACGGCCAGCACCCCGGGCCCGGTGAGCAGGACGAGGGCCAGGGCCAGGAAGCGGAGTTCGCCGTCGCCGAGCCGGGCGAACTCCGTGGCGGCCCGCCCGGCGCCGCGCTCCAGCACGGCCGCGACCGTCCCGCCGTCCCCGGCGAGGCCGCCCCCGCCACGACCGCCCCCGCCCGAACCGCCCCGCGAACCGCCGCCCGAGCCCCCATCCACGCCCCCGCCCGGTCCCGCGCCCCGGACCTCCAGCCCGGTCACCGGCCCCGCGCACCCGGTCAGTGCCGCCCGGGCCAGCAGGGCGTGCCGGGTGCCGCACTCGTGGCGGGTCCGGCGCAGGACGTCCGCCAGGTTCCCGCAGTCGACGCGCAGCCGCCCCTCCCCCGGCGGCACGGGCGCCCGCATCCGGCCGGGCCGGGGGTCGCAGGGGAACACCGACCGCAGCGCCACCACCACCTGCTCGGCGGCGGCCAGCACCAGCCGCTGCCCGGCCGTGGCCCCGGCCACGCGCAGCGGCAGCAGGGCGGTGCCGAGCCGGTCGTCGGGCAGCGGGGCGCGGGTCATGCCGACGGCGCCGCCGGTCAGCCAGGCGGCCTGGACGGAGCGGCGGCGCGGGTCGCGCAGGGCGGTGGCGAGGAGCACGTCCCCGTTGAGGGAGAGCCGTTCGCCGGCGATCCGCAGCGAGGGCTCCGCCTGCACGGCGAGGTCGAGGCGGACGGGCCGCACCGGGCCCTCGACCCGCGAGCCGATCCGGAAGCCGCGCCTCCCGCCGGCGTCGGGGACGGCCGACTCCGGCACCCGGGCGGCCGGGTCGGGGAAGACCTCGTCCAGCGCGGCCCCGGCGGCGAGCCGGGCCAGGGCCCCGTAGGCGTCCAGCGCCTGGGACTTGCCGCTGCCGCTGGGTCCGGCCAGCAGGGTCACCGGGCCGAGCGGCAGCACCGCCGCCCGGTGCGGTCCGAAGGCGGAGAGCCGCAACTCGGTGACGGCGGGCCGCCGGTGCTCCCCGGACCGGGTCCCGGCGGCGGCTTCCCCGTCGGCTTCAGCGGATAACGCGCCGAGGGCTCCGGGCCCCGCCGCGTGCGATGTGGCGTCCATGGGCGGACGGTACGGTCCGCGGGGCCCCGGCCGGGCCCGGCGAACCGTTCCACCGCCGCGACCTTCCTACGATCGGGGGACGGCCGCGGCCGCGATCCCCTCGACCTCGGTCCCGACGGGCGCCAGCAGGAAGACGTTCCGGTCGACCCGGTGCATCCCGCTACCCAGCCCGAAGACCACCCCGCTGCTGAAGTCGAGGATCCGCTTCGCCACTTCGCTGTCGGCGCCGGTGAGGTCCAGCAGTACGGGGATCTGCGCGATCAGGTACTCCGCCACCTCCCGCGCGTCGGCGAAGATCTGGACCCGGATCACCACGAAGCGCCGCTGTTCCGCCGCGGACGCCCCGGGGGCCTTGGGGATCGTGCGGTGGTCCACCCGGGAGGGCCATTCGTTGCGACTGCGCAGCGGCACCACCTGCGCGAGTCCCTCCCACTGCTCGTCGGTGACGTCGTACCTGCTCACCGGGCCGCCTCGGCCGTGCGCTTCATGTGCATCCCCCCATCCTCTCGCGTTTCACCCGTTCGGCCCAACACCGACACGGAGCACGTAGGGTCGCCGCCATGACCAATGGCGACGAGGTCCGCACGTTACGCGACGTCGCGGGTACCGGTCCCGTCCGGCGCGCCGCGCCGGGGGCGGCCGGACCGGCTGCCCAACGGCCCCTGCGGCGCGAGGACTCCGTCCGCAACCACGTCCAGATCCTCGCGGCCGCCGAGCAGTTGTTCACGGAGCGGGGCCCCCGCACCGTGACGATGGACCTGATGGCCGAGGCCGCCGGGGTGGGTCGGGCCACCCTTTACCGCCGCTTCCCCGACCCGCCGGCCGTCGCCGCGGCCCTGCTCGACGAGCACGAGCGCATCCTCCAGGGCCGCCTCGCCTTCGGTCCGCCCCCGCTGGGCCCTCGGGCGGCCGGCCCGCGGGGTACTCCCGGATCCCCAGATGGGTTAGGTTAGGCATACCTAACCTTCCGATCCCCCGGACGAGGGAGAGATCCGCATGCGCCTGCCCGGTGCCCCCGCCGCCACGCCCGCCGCCACCCGGCCCACCGACGCCGAACGCGTCCGCTCCGTCCTGGCCGCCGCCCACTCCATGACGGTCGTCGTCGACGGCGTGCGCCACGAGGTCCGCCACCTCGACGAAGGCGACCCCCTCGGCCGGCTCCATCTGCACCCGGCGGCACCCTCCGCCGGGCACCCCGCCTCCCTCCTCGGCGAGGGCCGCCCCTCCATCCGGCTGGAGTTCACCGACATCGCCCCGACCCCCGTGCGCGACCGCGTGCGGGCCCGCGTCACCGTGCTCGGACACCTGCTGACCCCCTACGCCCACGAGGACGCGGACCCCGACGCCAGCACCTGCGTGGAGTACGGGCAGGCGGTCCTGGAGACCGCGGAGGGGACCTCGTACCTCGGACTGGACGAGCTGGACGGGGCCCGGCCCGACCCGCTCGCCCCCTACGAGGCGGGCATGCTCACCCACCTCCTCGACGAGCACCCCGAACTGGTCACCCTGCTGCTGCGGCTGGTCCGCCCCCGCCCCACCGCGGCCGTCGTCCGCGCGCTGCCGCTCGCCCTGGACCGGTACGGGATCACCCTGCGGCTGGAGGAGCGCGCCGGGCACCGCGACGTCCGGCTGCCCTTCCCCTCCCCGCTGGACGACGTGGAGCAGTCGGGCGCGCAGATCCAGGCCCTGCTCAGCGCGGCCCGGCGGCGCTCGCACCCCAACACCCTGCCCGCCTGAGACCGGCCGGAGGACCGCCTGAGGACCGCTGGAGCCGGGGAACCCGGCGGAACACCTCGCCCCGCCCCCTTCGTTGCCCCCTACATGAAGGCAATCACCTACAGCAGTTACGGAACTCCCACCGTCCTGGAGCTCGTTGAGGTGCCCGAGCCCAAGGTCGGTCCCGGCGAGGTGCTGATCCGCGTCAGGGCCGCCGGGGTCAACCCGGTGGACTGGAAGCTCGCCGCCGGGTTCCTCGGGCACGTCCTGGAGGTCCGTCACCCGGTGATCCCCGGATGGGACGTGGCGGGCGTCGTCGAGGCCGTCGGCCCGGACACCGACGACTACGCCGTCGGCGACGAGGTCTACGGGTACGTCCGCAAGGAATGGGTCCAGCTGGGCACCTACGCGGAGCTGGTCTCGGCCCCCGTGCGCACCCTCGCCCGCAAGCCCGCCACCCTCACGTTCGAGGAGGCCGCGGGCCTCCCGCTGGCCGGGCTCACCTCCTACCAGGCCGTCACCCGCGCCGGGGTCTCCGCCGGCCAGACCGTCGTCATCCACTCCGCCGCCGGCGGGGTCGGCTCGCTCGGCGTGCAGATCGCGGTCGCCCTCGGCGCCCGGGTCATCGGCACGGCCAGTGCCCGCAACCACGACTACCTGCGCTCGCTCGGCGCCGAACCGGTGCTCTACGGCGACGGCGTGGCCGAACGGATCGCCGCGCTGGCCCCCGGGGGCGTGGACGTCGGGCTCGACTTCTACGGCGAGGGCGGCGTCGAACTGCTCCAGTCGGTCGTCCGGCCGGGCGGACCGGTGATCTCCGTCGCCGACAACGACGCGGGCGACAAGGGCGCGAAGCACATCTGGGCGCGCTCCTCGACCACCGACCTGGCCGCCCTCGCGGACCTGGCCGACACCGGGAAGCTCACCGTCAAGGTGGGGCACGTCCTCCCGCTCGCCGAGGCCGGCCGGGCCTGGGAGCTGAGCGAGGCCGGCGCCGCCGGGGGCAAGATCGTCCTCACGGTCTGAGCACCCGCACGGCCCGGGGGCGGGTGCGGCCCCGTGCGGGGAGCCGCACCCGCCCCCGGGCCACGGGTCAGGCGCTCTGCCGGGCGTACCGGTTGGCGGGGCGCTCCAGGCCGTAGTGCTCGCGCAGGGTGGTGCCCGTGTACTCGGTGCGGAAGAGGCCGCGGCGCTGGAGGACCGGCACGACGTGGTCGACGAAGTCGGTCAGGCCGGTGGGCAGGACGGGCGCCATGATGTTGAACCCGTCGGCGGCCCCCCGGGTGAACCACTCCTCCAGCTGGTCGGCGATCTGCTCGGGGGTGCCGGCGTGGACTCGGTGGCCGCGTCCCGCGCCGAGGCGGGCGATCAGCTCGCGCAGGGTGAGCCCGTCGCGGCGGGCGAGTTCGGCGACGAGGGTGAAGCGGCTCTTGTTGCCGTTGATGTCCCGTTCCTCGGGCAGCTCGGGCAGCGGGCCGTCGAGCGGGAGGCCGGTCAGGTCGGTGCCGAGCATCCCGGAGAGCTGGGCGAGCCCGTACTCGGGGATCTGGAGCTCGGTGAGCTCCTTCTCCAGGGCCTTCGCCTCCGCCTCGGTGGAGCCGATGACGGGGGCGATGCCGGGCAGCACGAGCAGGTCCTCCTCGGACCGGCCGTACTTGGCGAGGCGGGACTTGAGGTCCTTGTAGAAGGTCTGGCCGTCGGCGAGGGTCTGCTGGGCGGTGAAGACGGCCTCCGCGTACCGCGCCGCGAACTCCCTGCCGTCCTCGGAGGACCCGGCCTGGACGAGCAGCGGGTGGCCCTGCGGCGAGCGGGGCACGTTCAGCGGGCCGGCCACGGAGAAGTGCTCGCCCCGGTGGGCGGCGGGGTGCAGCCTGTCGGTGTCGGCGTAGATCCCGCGCTCCTTGTCGAGGACGACGGCGTCGTCCTCCCAGCTGTCCCAGAGCTTGGTGGCGACGTCGAGGAACTCGCGGGCCCGCTCGTAGCGCACCGCGTGCTCCAGGTGCTCCTCGCGGTTGAAGTTGCGGGCCTCGTCGACGGTGCCGGAGGTGACGATGTTCCAGCCGGCCCGGCCGCCGCTGATGTGGTCGAGCGAGGCGAACTTGCGGGCCAGGTTGTAGGGCTCGTTGAAGGTGGTGGAGACGGTGGCGATGAGCCCGATCCGCTCGGTGACGGCGGCGATGGCCGAGAGCAGGGTGAGCGGCTCGAACCCGCCGAGGGCGTTGTGGCGGGCCTTGCCCCAGAGGGCGACCCCGTCGGCGAAGAAGATCGAGTCCAGCAGGCCGCGCTCGGCGGTGCGCGCCAGTTCCTGGAAGTAGGCGACGTCGGTGACGCGCTCGGGGGTGGCCGCGGGGTGGCGCCAGGCGGCGTCGTGGTGGCCGGCGTTCATCAGGAAGGCGTTGAGGTGGAGGGTGCGGGGTGCGGGCATGTCGGTTCCCTTGGATGTGGCGGGGGCGGGTCAGGCGGGGACGCGCCAGGTGCTGAGGCGGCGTTCGACGGCGACCAGGAGCTGGTTGAAGGCCACCCCGATGGCGGAGATCGTGATGATCCCGGCGTACATCTGGGGGATGGCGAAGTTGAACTGCGAGGCGTTGATCAGGTAGCCCAGCCCCGCCTTGGCGCCGATCATCTCGGCGGCGACGAGGACCAGGATCGAGACCGCGCCCGCCAGCCGGATGCCGGTGAAGACGGCCGGGACGGAGGCCGGGAGGATCACCTTCTGGAAGAGCCTCGGGGTGGAGAGGTCCATCGAGCGGGCCAGCCGGATCAGGGTGGGGTCGGCGTTGCCGACGGCGCTGATGGTGTTGAGCAGGATCGGCCAGACGCAGGCGTAGACGACGATCGACACCTTCGAGGTCTCCCCGATGCCGAGGAGCAGTACGAAGACGGGCAGCAGCGCGAGCGCGGCCGTGTTGCGGAAGAGCTCCAGCAGCGGGCCGAGGAAGGCCGCGACCGGGCGGTACCAGCCGATCAGCAGGCCCAGCGGGACGGCGACGACCACGGCGATGGCGAAGCCGCCGAAGGAGCGGGTGAGGCTGGCCCGGGTGTGTTCGCCGAGCTGGCCGTCGGCGAGCAGCCCCCACCAGGCCCGCGCCACCTCGCTGAAGGGCGGCAGGAAGGTGGCGTCGACCAGTCCGAGCCGGGGCGCGGCCTCCCACAGCGCGAGCAGGGCGAGTACCGCCGCCGACCGCAGCAGCCCGGCCCGCAGCCACCGCAGGACGGCCGCCGCCCCCGCCCCACGGCGGGCGGGTACGGCCTCCCGCGGGCGGCCGGGCGCGGGAGCGGCCGGTTCCGGACGGGCCTCGGCGGGCGGCGCCGGGCGCGCGGGGCCCCGTACGGCCCGGGCCTCGGGGGGCGCCTCGGCGGCGGGGGCGGGCAGGACGGGGACGGGGGTCTCGGTGCTCATACGAAGGCCTCTTCCTTCTCCAGTTGCCGGGCGCGGGCCACCTCGTCGTGGAGCAGCGTCCAGATCTCGTGGCGGTGGCGGGCGAACTCCGGGCTGGAGCGCAGGTCCTCGCCGGTCGCCCCGGTGGACCGGTCCCCGAAGGAGACCGGCACGACCTCCTTGACCCGGCCCGGGCGGGAGGTGATGACGGCCACCCGCTGCCCCAGGTACACGGCCTCCTCGATGCCGTGCGTGATGAAGACGACCGTCTTGCCGGTGGTCTGCCAGATGCGGCGCAGCTCGTCCTGGAGGGACTCGCGGGTCTGCGCGTCGAGGGCGGCGAAGGGCTCGTCCATGAGGAGCACGTCCGGGTCGTAGGCCAGCGAGCGGGCGATCGCGACCCGCTGGCGCATGCCGCCGGAGAGCTCGTGCGGATGCCGGTCCTCGAATCCGGTGAGGCCCACCAGCTCCAGGAACTCCCGCGCCCGTGCCGCTCGTTGCCTGCGGGGGACGCCGGTCGCCTCCAGGCCGAACTCGATGTTGCCGAGGGCGGTGCGCCAGGGCAGGAGGGCGTACTGCTGGAAGACGATGCCCCGGTCCAGGCCCGGACCGGTGACGGGCCGGCCGTCGAGGAGGATCCGGCCGGAGGTGGGGCGGGTGAGGCCGCCGAGGAGGTCGAGGAGGGTGGACTTGCCGCAGCCGCTGGGGCCGACGACGACGAGGAACTCCCCGGCCCCGACCTCCAGGTCGACGCCGTCGAGGGCGGTGAACTCCCCCTTGCTCCTGCCCTTCACCGGGAAGGTCTTCGTCACCGACTGGAACTCGATCTTCGCCATGGCGGCTCAGCCCTTCCCGTAGCCGTTGAACTCGTTCGTGTACAGATCGGACGGCTTCAGCTGCCCGGCCTTGATCTCCCCGCGCTCGGCGAGCCAGTCGAGCCAGAGCGAGAACTCCTTGTCCCCGATGCGGCCGCCGGTCTCGGCGACCCCGTACGAGCGCCAGTACTTGAGCGTGGCGGTGTCCTCGTTGCGGCCGCGCTTCTTGATGATCGACTCCATCCGGGCGACGACCTCCTCGCGCGGGGTGGTGCGGGACCACTCGATGGCCTTGGCGACACCGGTGGTGAAGGTGCGGACGGTGTCCGGGTTCTCCTTGATGAAGCGCCGGGTCATCACGTAGGAGCCGGCGCTGAACCTGCCGAGCAGGTCGAAGTCGCTGAACAGCGGGCGGATCCCGCCGGCGGCGACGGCCTTGTCGCGCAGGACGCCGCCCAGTACGCCCACGTCGATCTGTCTCTGGCGCAGCGTCTGTTCGGTGTTGACGGGCGGTACGACCAGGGCCTCGACCTTCGCCGCCTCGGCCTTGGCGATGCCGTTGCGGCCGAGGTAGATGTCGAGGACGGCCTGGGAGTGCGCGCCCAGGGTGTTCATGCCGACCTTCTTGCCGAGCAGGTCGCGGGCGGAGCGGATCGGGCTGTCCTCCAGGACGTAGTAGCCGCTGAAGGCGTCCTGGTCGACCCCGTAGTAGGAGACGACGGCCTGGATCGGGGCCTTGGCGGCGGCGAGTTTGACGATCGCCCCGTTGAAGGCGCCGCCGAAGTGGATCTGGCCGGTGGCGGCGGACTGGATGTCCTGGGGACCGCTGATGGTGTTGCCGACCCACTCCAGGGTGAGGCCGCCGAGGTGGCCGAGGTCGGCGGCCAGTTCGGGCAGGGTGACGGCGCCGACGTTGCCCTGGTACTTGAGGGTGGTGACCTGTCCGCCCCCGCCCGGGCGGCCGGACCCGCCGGTGGCGGTGGCGGTGCCGCAGCTCACCGCGGCCGCCGAGATGCCGAGCAGGGTGAGGAACTGGCGCCGGGTGCGGGGGGTCGTGGTGAGGGGGACTGCTGCGGGCATGACGGGTCCTTGTCGGTACGGGGTTACGGGGTGGCGGCGAGGGTCGGCGCCGGGGCGCGCAGGGCGTCGGCGAACTCGTCGACGGCCTGGTAGAGGTCGAGTTCCGCCTCGGGGCGCAGCCGGTCCGGGCCCGCGCCGCGTTCGACGGAGGAGTCCAGGACGAAGCGGCCGGCGGTGACGTGCCGGGCACCGAGGGCGGCGAGGACGGGGCGCAGGGCGTAGTCGATGGTCAGCACGTGGGCGAGGCTGCCGCCGGTGGCGAGCGGCAGGACCGTCTTGCCGGCCAGGCCGTCCTGCGGGAGCAGGTCCAGGAAGGCCTTGAGCAGCCCGGTGTACGAGGCCTTGTAGACCGGGGTCGCGATGACCAGGCCGTCGGCCTCGGCGACGGCCTCCAGCGCGCTGCGGATCTCCGGCTCCCCGCGGCGGGCGGCGAGGAGGTCGGCGGCGGGCAGCCGGCGCACGTCGAGGTGGGCGGTCTCGAAACCGGCGTGGTCGAGGCGGCGCAGCACGTGCTCGGCGACGACGACGGTACGGGAGTGGGCGGAGGGGCTGCCGGTGAGGGCGAGCAGCTTGGGCACGGGGGGCTCCTCGGGGTGGCGGGTCAGGCGGAGGTGGAGGCGCCGGAGGCGATGCCGAACGCCGGGTCCGGGACGCTCTCGGGGCTGATCAGGCGGGAGGGCGTGCCGTCGGGGCCGACGGGGACGTCGCCGTCGACGGTGACGCGGCGCAGGGTGCGCTCGTGGTCGTCGGAGTCGTCGACGCCGTAGTGCTGGGTGGCCCGGTTGTCCCAGATCGCGACGTCACCGGCCCGCCACTGCCAACGGACGGTGTTCTCGGGGCTCTCGATGTGCGCCTGGAGGAGGTCGACGAGGGCGCGCGAGTCCCGGCCGGTCAGCCCGGTGATGCGCTGGACGAAGTTGCCGAGGAGCAGGGTGCGTTCGCCGGTCTCGGGGTGGACGCGGACCACGGGGTGCTCGGTGAGGAAGCTGGTGGAGGTGAACACCTCGCGGTACTGGGCGAGGGCCTCGGGCAGGGCGTCGGGCTTGAGGGCGGCGTAGTCGTACTCGTTGGAGTGGACGGCGCGCAGTCCGTCGGCGAGGGCGCGGAGCGGGGCGGGCAGGTGCTCGTAGGCGGCGGCGGTGTTGGCCCAGAGGGTGTTGCCGCCGTACGGGGGGACGGTGACGGCGCGGAGGATGGAGAAGGCGGGGTAGGCGGGGACGAAGGTGACGTCGGTGTGCCACTGGTTGGCGCGGGCGCCGTGGTGGGAGTCGATGCCGAGGGCGTAACGGCCGTCCGCGGAGGGGACGGTGGGGTGCGCGACGGGCGTCCCGAGCAGCCGGGCGAAGGCCTCGTGGCCGGCCTCGTCGAGGTGGTCCTGGCCGCGGAAGAAGACGACCTTGTGGGCGAGGAGGGCGGCGCGGATCTCGCCGACGGCGGCCGCGTCGAGATCACCGCCGAGGCGGACGCCGCCGATCTCGGCGCCGATGCGGCCGCCGAGGCGGGTGACGGTGGTGGAGGCGACGGTGGTCATGGGGACTCCTGTGGTGGGTACGACGACACGACTCCGCCGGTCGGCGGGGCCATGCGGGAGCGGGGGCCCTGCGGGCCTGCGGGCCTGCGGAGGCAGGGCGGAGCCGGCAGGGCCCTGGGCGGGAACGGGATGAAGCCGTGCGGGAACGGGGTGGAGCCGGCAGGGCCGGGTGAAGGGCGACGCGGGTCGGCCCTCCTCGCGGAGGCGCGCCGGCGGGGTTCCCGTCGGCGGGCTACAGGTACGGGGGGCGGACCTACAGCTGCGGGCTTCCGGCCGGGTGACCGCGGCGGGGGCCCCGGCCCCTCAGGTCCCGGCCTCCGGCGTGTGACGGTGGTCCGGGCCTTGCGGGCGGGGCTCCGGGCGGGCCGGAACGGTACGAGGGCGCGGCCGGGCGGGACGTGCCCGGCCGGGGCCGGCAGGTTCGGGGGTCAGACCCCGAGGGGGGCCGGACAGCGGCCCGGACACTCGCCCGGCGCGGTACAGGGGCCGGGGGTGTGGAGCCGCGGGACGAGGTGCTCGTTCGCGGTCATGGCTCGGAGCCTGTCAGCGCCGCCGACCGGGGTCAAGCCCCTCCCGAGGCCCCGCCCCAGGCCGGCCACACCCCAGCTGACCTGCGGGTTCGCCATGCCGGGCGGCCGAAAACCCATGGCTTGATTTCACGGCCCCGCAACGCCACCGCCACGCGTCCTTCTCGATGCCCCGCCCCTCGGTGGCGCGCGGACCGCTGACCGGAGCGGAGGCCCGCCCCACCCTTCCCTCACTCGGCGGCACCGCCCGGCGGCAGCCAGGGGCCGAACGGGTCACCCCGCAACCGCCCGGCCAGGGCATCGGCTCATCTGAGAGGGGGAGATCACATCCGATGGTTCTGGTCTGGCTTAAGCGGGCCCCCCTAGAGTTCGGGCCATGACGGTCCTGCCTGACGACGGGCTCTCCCTGGCCGCCGAGTTTCCTGACGCGACACATGAGCAGTGGCAACGCCTCGTCGAGGGCGTACTGCGCAAGTCGGGCAAGGAAGTGACCGGCGAGGCAGCGGAAGCAGCACTGTCCACCACGCTCGAGGACGGGCTCACCACCCGCCCGCTGTACACGGCGCCCTCCGGCGCGGACACGAAGGCCGACCCCACCGGGTTCCCCGGCTTCGCGCCCTTCGTACGCGGCGGCACCCCGGACGGCACCAGCACCTCCGGCTGGGACGTGCGCCAGCGGATCGCGGGCAGCGACCCCGTACGCGTCAACGAGGCGGCCCTGGCCGACCTGGAGAACGGCACCACCTCCCTCTGGCTGACCGTCGGCCGCGCCGGGATCCCCGTCGCCGGACTCGGCCGCGCCCTGGACGGGGTCTACCTCGACCTCGCACCCGTCGCCCTCGACGCCGGAGCCGAATCCGCCGAAGCCGCCCGGGCGTTGCTCGCCCTGTACGCCGAGCGCGGCGTGGCCCCCGAGGCGGCCCGCGCCTCGTTCGGCATCGACCCGCTGGGCCACGAGGCCCGTACCGGCGAGGCCCTGGACACCGCTCCCGCCGTCGGGCTGGCCCGCGAGGCGGCCGCGTCCTGGCCGGGCGTGCGCGCCCTGTCCGTGGACGCCCTGCCGTACCACGAGGCCGGCGGCTCGGCCGCCGAGGAGCTCGGGCTGTCCCTGGCCACCGGCGTCGCCTACCTGCGCGCCCTCACCGAGGGCGAGGACGGACTCGGCACCGAAGCCGCCCTCGGGCAGCTGGAGTTCCGCTACGCGGCGACCGCCGACCAGTTCCTGACCATCGCCAAGCTGCGCGCCGCCCGCCGCCTGTGGGCCCGCGTGGCCGAGGCCTGCGGCGCGCCGGAGGCCGGCGCCCAGCGGCAGCACGCCGTCACCTCGCCGGTGATGATGACCCGCCGCGACCCGTGGGTGAACATGCTGCGGACCACCGTCGCCTCCATGGCGGCCGGCGTCGGCGGCGCGGACTCCGTCACCGTGCTCCCGTTCGACACCGAGCTGGGCCTGCCGGACGCCTTCGCCCGGCGCATCGCCCGCAACACCTCCACCATCCTCCTGGAGGAGTCCCACCTGGCCCGGGTGATCGACCCGGCCGGCGGCTCCTACTACGTGGAGCAGCTCACCGAGGAACTGGCGCACGCCGCCTGGGAGTTCTTCCAGACCGTCGAGCGGGCCGGCGGCCTGGCCGCCGCGCTGCGCTCCGGCCTGGTGGCGGAGCGCCTCGCGGCCACCTGGGCCGCGCGCTCGAAGAAGCTGGCCACCCGCCGCGAACCGATCACCGGCGTCAGCGAGTTCCCGCTGCTGTCGGAGAAGCCGGTGGTGCGCGAGGCCGCGCCCGCGGCGCCCGCCGGGGGCCTGCCCCGGGTCCGCCGGGACGAGGCGTACGAGGCGCTGCGCGCCCGCGGCGACGCGCACCTGGAGACGACGGGCGCCCGCCCGAGGGTGTTCCTGGCCGCGCTGGGCCCCGCCGCCGCGCACACCGCGCGGGCGACCTTCGCCTCGAACCTCTTCCAGGCGGGCGGCATCGAGCCCGTGCACGACCCGGTGTCGGTGGACGCGGCGACCGCCGCCGAGGCGTACGCGGCCAGCGGCGCGGACGGCGTGGCGGTGCTGTGCTCCAGTGACGCGCTGTACGAGGAGCAGGCCGCGGAGGTGGCGGCGGCCCTGCGCGCGGCCGGCGCGTCGACGGTGTTCCTCGCGGGCCGGCCCGGCACCTCGGCCGGCGCCGTGGACGAGTACGTCTTCGCCGGCTGCGACGCGGTCGCCGTGCTGTCCTCCGTACTCGACCGGATGGGAGTCCCCCGTGAACAGTGAGCACAGGGTGAGCGGCATCCCCGATTTCTCCGAGCTCGCCCTCGGCGCGGCCGCCCCGGCCGCCACCGGGGACCAGTGGCGCGCGGCGGTGAAGGAGTCCACCGGGGCCGCCACGGGCGACCTGGTGTGGGAGACCCCCGAGGGCATCGGCGTGCAGCCGCTGTACACGGGCCGGGACCTGGAGGGCCTGGACTTCCTGGGGACGTACCCGGGAGTGGCCCCGTACCTGCGCGGCCCGTACCCGACGATGTACGTGAACCAGCCCTGGACGATCCGGCAGTACGCCGGCTTCTCCACGGCGGAGGAGTCCAACGCCTTCTACCGGCGCAACCTCGCGGCCGGCCAGAAGGGCCTGTCGGTGGCCTTCGACCTGCCCACGCACCGCGGGTACGACAGCGACCACCCGCGCGTGACGGGCGACGTCGGCATGGCGGGCGTGGCGATCGACTCGATCTACGACATGCGGCAGCTGTTCGACGGCATCCCGCTGGACAAGATGTCGGTGTCCATGACGATGAACGGCGCGGTGCTGCCGGTCCTCGCCCTGTACATCGTGGCGGCGGAGGAGCAGGGCGTCTCCCCCGACAAGCTCGCCGGGACCATCCAGAACGACATCCTCAAGGAGTTCATGGTCCGCAACACCTACATCTATCCGCCGAAGCCCTCGATGCGGATCATCTCGGACATCTTCTCCTTCACCTCGCAGAAGATGCCGCGGTACAACTCCATCTCCATCTCCGGGTACCACATCCAGGAGGCGGGGGCCACGGCCGACCTGGAGCTGGCCTACACCCTGGCCGACGGCGTGGAGTACCTGCGGGCCGGACAGGGCGCCGGGCTGGACGTGGACGCGTTCGCGCCGCGCCTGTCGTTCTTCTGGGCGATCGGCATGAACTTCTTCATGGAGGTCGCCAAGCTCCGCGCGGCGCGCCTGCTGTGGGCGAAGCTGGTCAAGCAGTTCGACCCGAAGAACGCCAAGTCCCTCTCGCTGCGCACGCATTCGCAGACCTCGGGCTGGTCGCTGACCGCGCAGGACGTGTTCAACAACGTGACGCGCACCTGCGTCGAGGCGATGGCCGCGACCCAGGGCCACACCCAGTCGCTGCACACCAACGCCCTCGACGAGGCGCTGGCCCTGCCGACGGACTTCTCGGCGCGCATCGCCCGCAACACCCAGCTGCTGCTCCAGCAGGAGTCGGGGACCTGCCGGTCGATCGACCCGTGGGGCGGCAGCGCGTACGTGGAGAAGCTGACGTACGACCTGGCGCGCCGGGCCTGGCAGCACATCCAGGAGGTCGAGGCGGCCGGCGGGATGGCGCAGGCCATCGACGCGGGCATCCCGAAGCTGCGCGTGGAGGAGGCCGCGGCCCGCACCCAGGCGCGGATCGACTCGGGCCGCCAGCCGGTGATCGGCGTCAACAAGTACCGCGTGGAGAACGACGAGCAGATCGACGTCCTCGTGGTCGACAACTCCTCGGTGCGCGCGCAGCAGATCGCCAAGCTGCGGCGGCTGCGCGAGGAGCGCGACGAGGCCCGTACGCAGGACGCCCTGCGGGCGCTGACGAACGCGGCCGAGCGCGGGGCCGGCCAGGGCCTGGAGGGCAACCTGCTCGCCCTGGCGGTGGACGCGGCGCGGGCCAAGGCCACGGTCGGCGAGATCTCGGACGCCCTGGAGAAGGTGTACGGGCGGCACGCGAGCCAGATCCGTACGATCTCCGGTGTGTACCGCACCGAGGCAGGCGAGTCCCCGTCCCTGGAGCGCACCCGTGCGCTCGTCGACCGGTTCGAGGAGGCGGAGGGCCGCCGGCCGCGCATCCTGGTCGCGAAGATGGGCCAGGACGGCCACGACCGCGGGCAGAAGGTGATCGCCACGGCCTTCGCCGACCTGGGCTTCGACGTGGACGTGGGCCCGCTGTTCCAGACCCCGGCGGAGGTGGCCCGCCAGGCCGTCGAGGCGGACGTCCACGTGGTGGGCGTCTCGTCGCTGGCGGCCGGCCACCTGACCCTCGTACCGGCGCTGCGCGAGCAGCTGGCGGAGGAGGGCCGTGAGGACATCATGATCGTGGTCGGCGGCGTCATCCCGCCGGCGGACGTCCCCACGCTGCTGGAGATGGGCGCGGCGGCCGTGTTCCCGCCCGGCACGGTCATCCCGGACGCGGCCCACGACCTGGTGACGCGGCTCGCCGCGGACCTGGGCCACGAGCTGTAGGCGGACGCGGGATGCCCCCGAAGATCGACATCGACGTGTACGTGAAGGGCGTGCTCGACGGGAGGCGCGCGCAGATCGCGCGCGCCATCACCCTCGTCGAGTCCACCCGGGCCGACCACCGGGCCCTGGCGCAGCGCCTGCTGACGGAGCTCCTGCCCCACGCGGGGAAGGCGCGCCGGATCGGCATCAGCGGGGTGCCGGGGGTGGGCAAGTCCACCTTCATCGACGCGTTCGGCACGATGCTGACGGGCCTCGGGCACCGGGTCGCCGTCCTGGCGGTCGACCCCTCGTCCACCCGTACCGGCGGCTCCATCCTGGGCGACAAGACCCGGATGGAACGGCTCGCGGTCGACCCGGCGGCCTTCGTCCGCCCCTCGCCCTCGGCGGGCACGCTGGGCGGGGTCGCGAAGGCCACCCGCGAGTCGATGATCGTGATGGAGGCGGCGGGCTATGACGTGGTCCTCGTCGAGACGGTCGGCGTGGGCCAGTCGGAGACGACGGTGGCGGGCATGGTGGACTCCTTCCTCCTGCTGTCCCTGGCCCGCACGGGCGACCAGCTGCAGGGCATCAAGAAGGGCGTCCTGGAACTGGCGGACGTGCTCGCGGTGAACAAGGCGGACGGCCCCCACGAACGCGACGCGAAGGCCGCCGCACGTGAACTGTCGGGCGCCCTGCGCCTGATGCACCCCGCGGACGCGGCGTGGACCCCGCCGGTGCTGACGTGCAGCGCGCGGGAGTCGACGGGGCTGACGGAGGTCTGGAACCGCCTGGAGCAGCACCGGACGGTCCTGGAGACGGGCGGCCGGCTGGCGGCGAAGCGGGCGGCGCAGCAGGTGGAGTGGACCTGGTCGATGGTCCGCGAGGAACTCCTGGAACGCCTGCGCGCGCACCCGGCGGTCCGCGACCTGGCCCCGTCCCTGGAGGCGGGCGTCCGCGCGGGCACGGTCACGGCCACGTCGGCGGCGGACCGCATCCTGGCCGCCTTCGCCGGGAGCTGAGCATCGCGGGTTCCCCCGTCGTGACGGGGGAACCCGCGATGCACGTCCGTCAGGCGTCGACGAGGACCGGGTCCTCCTCGGACAGCGAGGCGCGCAGCACGCGGGCCCGCTCGACCGGGTTCTCGGAGGCCAGCAGCGCGGACAGCACCGCGATCCGGGCCTGGCCGGCGCGCAGGGTGCCGGTGGGGACGGCTCCGGCGGCGACCAGGTCGACCGCCCCGCCGTGCGTGTAGATCTCGGTGACCGGGCCGGCCGGGACGCGGGTGGTCAGGGCGACGAGCACGCCCCGGGCCACGGCCGCCCGCACCGCGTCGACGATCTCCGGGGTGGCATTGCCCGCGCCGGTGCCGACGAGGACGATGCCCCGGGCGCCGGCCGCGACGGCGGCGTTCAGGAGCACCGGGTCGCCGTCGGCGTGGTGCATCACCATGTCCACGCGCGGCGGCAGCTCCGGCATCGCGGGCAGCGGGAGCGCCTGCGGGCGCTGCGGGCTGCGCAGCACGGTCACCTTGCCGAAGCCGATCTTGCCGAGCAGCTCCCGGGACGGGTCCGCGAAGGCGTCCAGGGCCACGGCCTGCGTCTTCATGGTGCCGCGGGCGGCGTGCACCCGGCCGGCGAAGGCGATCAGGACGCCGAGCCCGCGCGTGGTCGCGGCGGTGAGCAGGGCGTCGTAGAGGTTCCCGGGGCCGTCGCCCTCGGTGGAGCCCATCGGCAGCTGCGAGCCGGTGAAGACGACGCTGCGGGGGTCGTGGTGGTGCAGGTCCACCAGGAACGCGGACTCCTCCAGGGTGTCCGTGCCGTGGGTGACGACGATGCCGTCGACGGTGGGGTCGGCCAGGACCTCGTGGACGGTGCGCAGCAGGGTCAGCTGGTGGGCGGTGGTGAGGCGGGGGCTGTTCACGCTGAACAGGTCGACGACCTCGACGGTGATGCCCTCGGGCAGCGGCGCGGTGGCCATGACCTCACGGCCGTCGGCCTCGGCGGCGAAACCCGCGCCCGTCCACCGGCTGGCTATCGTCCCGCCGGTGCTGATGACGACGATGCGCCCCATGGCCACCCTTCCCTGATGCCTGAACCCCGGAGCGGGGATCGCACAAAGTTCCTAGAAAGGGCAATGATAGTGAGATCTACGCGCAATGCGATTGCGCATTTGAGCGCCCCTATCGCCAAACCATGACGGATAATTGCGCCATGGACGCGATCGATCGAGAAATCTTGCGCGAGCTCCAGCGCGACGGCCGCCTCAGCAACCAGGAACTGGCCCAGCGGGTCGGCCTGACCCCCTCCCCCTGCATGCGCCGGGTCCGCCAGCTGGAGCAGGACGGGGTGATCCAGGGCTACCGCGCGGTGATCGACCCCGAGGCGGTGGGCCGGGGCTTCGAGGTCCTGGTCTCGGTGGAGGTCCGCCGCGACCGCGAGGCGGTCGAGGCCTTCGAGGCGGCGCTCCAGGACATCCCGGACGTCATCGAGGCCTACCGCCTCTTCGGCAGCCCCGGCTGCCTCCTGCGCATCGCCGTCAACGACCTCCGCGCGTACGAACGCCTCTGGATCGAACGCCTGACGGCCCTGTCGGGGGTCACGGAGGTCAACTCGCAGATCATCATGAAACGCATCAAGGAACCAACGGGCCTGCCGGTCTGAGCCACCCCCGCACGCCGCCGGGCGCGGCGGGGCGGCCCCAGCCCGCCGGCAGCCCCGACCGCAACCCCGGGTCAGGCGTCCTCGCGCACCGGCTCCAGGATCGCGACGCACTCGACGTGATGGGTCATCGGGAAGAGGTCGAAGACCCGGAGGGTGCGGACGCGGTAGCCCGCGTCCTTGAAGTAGCCCAGGTCGCGGGCCAGGGCCGCCGGGTCGCAGGCCACGTAGGCGATGCGGCGGGCCTGGAGGCTCGCGATGTGGCGGACCGTCTGCTTGCCGGCGCCCGCGCGCGGGGGGTCCAGGACGATCAGGTCGCACTCGGTGATGCCGGTCTTCGGGAGGGCGGTGTCGACCTTGCCCTGCTCGATGCGGACCCGCGGGAAGTCCGCCAGGTTGTGGCGGGCGTCCTCCACCGCGCGCTTGCCCGACTCGATGCCGAGGACGGCGCCGGTCTCGCCGAGGCGCTCCGCGAGGGCGCCCGCGAAGATGCCCACGCCGCAGTAGAGGTCGAGGGCCATCTCGCCCTTGCGCGGCATCAGGCCCTGCATGACGGCCTTGATCAGGGTGTCGGCGGCCTGCGGGTGGACCTGCCAGAAGCCGCCCATGCCGACGCGGTAGGTGCGGCCGTCGGCGCGCTCGCGGACGAAGGGGCGGCCGTGGACGCGGTGCACCCCGCCGTCCTTCTCCTCCACGCGCAGGACGGAGACCGGCTTGTCGAGCTCGACGAGCGGGAGGCGGCCGCCCGGGCGCGGGGTGAGGACGACCTGGCGGTCGTTCGAGCCGGAGGCGGCGATCGCCTCGACGGAGGCCATCGCCGGCCAGGTGCGCTTCTCGATGCCCAGCTCGGTGACGCCCGGCGCCGCGATCATGCAGTGGTCGACCGGCTCGACGTCGTGCGAGCGGTGCTTGCGCAGGCCGACGCGGCCGTCCTCGTCGATGGCGTACTGGACGCGGGTGCGCCACTGCGGGACCTCGCCGGCCGGCAGCTTGTCGCCCTCGGCGGGCATGACGGTGCCGTCCCAGCCGGCCTCCTCCGGGGTGAGGCCGGCGAGCCGCTGGAGCTGCTCGGCGACGACCTCGCCCTTGAGCCGGCGCTGGGCGCCCGGCTTCGCGTGCTGCCAGTCGCAGCCGCCGCACTTGCCGGGGCCGGCGAAGGCGCAGGGGGCCTCGACCCGGTCCTTGGAGGCGGTGAGGACCGTGACCGCGTCGGCGCGCAGGAAGCGGGAGTCCGCCTCGCCCTCCGTCACGCGCGCGACGACCTTCTCGCCCGGCAGGGTGTGCCGGACGAACAGGACGCGGCCGTCGGAGGTCCGCGCGATGCAGTGGCCGCCGTGCGCGACGGGGCCGACCTCGACCTCGTACTCCTCCCCGACCAGTGACTGCTTCTCGTTCTGCTCGGTCATGGTGGGGAGGCTCCAGGGAGGTTCAGGGGCGGAAAAACGGAAAAAGGGAACGGCCGGACGACCGACCCACCAGTTTACGTGGATCTCGTCCGGCCGTTCGCCACCCGCCGGGCCTACTTCCCCGCCGGGTCCTTCGGACGCGGGCGTGGGGTGTCGACGGGGCCGCGGCGCACCGCGCCCGGGGCGTTCCACTCCTGGCGCTTGCGGGCCCGCCGGCGGGCGAGCTCCGAGGACTCCAGCTGGTAGGGCACCGAGGTGACCATCACGCCGGGGGTGAAGAGCAGCCGGCCCTTGAGGCGCAGGGCGCTCTGGTTGTGCAGCAGGTGCTCGTACCAGCGGCCGACGACGTACTCGGGGATGTAGACGCTGACGGCGTCGCGCGGGTTCTCGCTGCGCAGCCCCTTGACGTACTCGACCACCGGGCGGGTGATCTCGCGGTAGGGCGAGTCGAGGATCTTCAGCGGGACGTTGATCCCGCGCCGCTCCCACTCCGCCTTGAGCGCCTTGGTCTCGGCCGGGTCGACGCTGATGCTGAGCGCCTCCAGGGTGTCCGAGCGGGTCAGCTTGGCGAAGGCGAGGGCGCGCAGGGTGGGCTTGTGGACCTTGGAGACCAGGACGATGGAGTGGACCCGGGAGGGGCGCACGCTGTCGTCGCTGGGGCCCTCGTCCGCGGCGATCTCGGAGGAGACCCGGTCGTAGTGCTTCCGGATGGCGGTCATCGTGCCGTAGAAGATCAGCATGCCCAGCAGGGCGACCCACGCGCCGTGCGTGAACTTGGTCGCCAGGACGACGACCAGGACCAGGCCGGTGAAGATCGCGCCGAAGGTGTTGATGGCCCGGGATCGGTGCATCCGGCGGCGGGCGGCCTGGTCGCGCTCGGTCGACAGGTGGCGGTTCCAGTGCCGGACCATGCCGATCTGGCTGAGCGTGAAGGAGACGAACACGCCGACGATGTAGAGCTGGATCAGCTTGGTGGAGTCGGCGTCGTAGATCCACACCAGCAGCATGGCCGCGCCCGCGAGGAGCACGATGCCGTTGGAGAAGGCGAGCCGGTCGCCGCGGGTGTGCAGCTGGCGCGGCAGGTACCGGTCCTGGGCGAGGATCGAGCCGAGCAGCGGGAAGCCGTTGTAGGCGGTGTTGGCGGCCAGGAAGAGGACCAGGGCCGTCGCGGTCGCCAGGACGATGAACAGGATGCTGCCGTTGCCGAAGACGGCCTCGGCCACCTGGGAGATCACCGGGTGCTGGACGAAGCCGTCGCCGACGGGGACGCCGTTGTCGAGCAGGTTGGTGGCGGGGGCCTCGGCCATGCGGACCTTGGTGGCCATGGCCAGGCCGATGATCCCGCAGAACATGGTGACGGCCAGGCCGCCCATGAGCGCGAGGGTGGTGGCGGCGTTCTTGCTCTTGGGCTTGCGGAAGGCCGGCACGCCGTTGCTGATCGCCTCGACGCCGGTCAGGGCGGCACAGCCGGAGGAGAAGGCGCGCAGCAGCAGGAAGACCAGCGCGAAGCCGGCGAGTCCCTGGTGCTCGGCCTTGATCTCCAGATGGGCGGTGGGCGCCGTCATGGTGTCGCCCATGACCAGGCCGCGCCAGGCACCCCAGGCGATCATGACGAAAACGGCGCCGACGAACACATACGTCGGGATGGCGAAGAGTTTCCCGGATTCCTTCACTCCGCGCAGGTTCATCAGCGTGAGGAGCAGAATCATGATGATCGCCGAGAGCACCTTGTGCTCGATGACGAAATCGACGGCGGAGCCGAGATTCTCGACGCCGGATGAAATGGACACGGCAACGGTGAGGACGTAGTCGACGAGCAGGGCGCTCGCCACCGTCAGCCCGGCCTTGGGGCCGAGATTGGTGTTGGCGACCTCGTAGTCGCCGCCGCCGCTGGGGTACGCGTGGACGTTCTGCCGGTAGGAAGCCACGACGGTGAACATCAGCACGACGACCGCTACCGCGATCCAGGGGCTGAAGTGGTACGCCGACACACCCGCGATCGACAGGACCAGCAAGACCTCGCCGGGCGCGTAGGCCACGGACGAGAGCGGGTCGGAGGCGAAGACGGGAAGGGCGATCCGCTTCGGGAGGAGCGTTTCCCCGAGGCGGTCGCTGCGCAGCGCCCGGCCGATCAGGATCCGTTTGGGCACGTCGGTCAGTTTGGACACGCAGAGGATCGTAAGCGTTCGATATAGGACTGACGAACCCCCGGTCCGTGATCCTCACCAATGCGCCGCCAATGAGGCACCGGGCGGGCCCCAAATGGTCACACCGGTGACCGCCCGTGTGTAGCTTGGGCCATGGTCTGAGACCCTGTTTAGCCAGAGCATGCAATGAGGCTGGAAACCAGCGAGCCGCTGTCAGCCGGAAGGACGGCCGTGCACATCGTCATTATGGGCTGTGGAAGAGTGGGTTCCGCTCTCGCGCAGACCTTGGAGCAGCAGGGGCATACGGTCGCCGTGGTCGACCAGGACCCCACCGCATTCCGCCGGCTCGGGGCTTCGTTCGGCGGCCGCCGCGTCACCGGGGTCGGCTTCGACCAGGACACCCTGCGCGAGGCCGGGATCGAGGAGGCCGGGGCCTTCGCCGCGGTCAGCAGTGGTGACAATTCCAACATCATCGCAGCCCGCGTGGCCCGCGAGATGTTCGGTGTCGAGAACGTCGCCGCCCGCATCTACGACCCCAAGCGCGCCGAGGTCTACCAGCGCCTGGGCATCCCCACCGTCGCGACCGTGCGGTGGACCGCCGACCAGATGCTGCGCCGGCTGCTGCCGTCGGGCGCCGAGCCCCTGTGGCGCGACCCGAGCGGCGGCGTCCAGCTCGCGGAGGTGCACACCTCCGCCGCCTGGATCGGCCACAAGGTCAGCAAGCTCCAGGAGGAGACGGGCGTGCGCGTCGCGTTCCTCACCCGCCTGGGCGAGGCCATGCTGCCGACTTCGCAGACCGTGCTCCAGGAGGGCGACCTCGTCCACGTGATGATGCGCACGGACGAGATCGACAAGGTCGAGGCGGCCTTCGCCGAGGGCCCCGAGGAGGCACACGCATGAGGGTCGCGATCGCCGGAGCCGGGGCCGTGGGCCGCTCCATCGCGGGCGAGCTGCTGGAGAACGGCCACGAGGTGCTCCTCGTGGACAAGGCGCCGACCGCCATCTCGGTGGAGCGGGTGCCGCAGGCGGAGTGGCTGCTGGCCGACGCCTGCGAGATCACCTCGCTCGACGAGGCGGCGCTCCAGCGCTGCAACGTGGTCATCGCCGCCACCGGTGACGACAAGGTGAACCTGGTCGTCTCCCTCCTCGCCAAGACCGAGTACGGGGTCCCCCGGGTCGTGGCGCGGGTGAACAACCCGAAGAACGAGTGGCTCTTCAACGAGTCCTGGGGCGTCGACGTCGCGGTGTCCACGCCGCGCCTGATGTCGGCCCTGGTCGAGGAGGCCGTCAGCGTCGGCGACCTGGTGCGCCTGCTGCGCTTCAGCCACGGCGACGCCAACCTCGTCGAGCTGACCCTGCCGGCCGACTCCTCGGTCGCGGGGACGCAGATCAGCGAGATCAACTGGCCCGAGGACACCTCGCTGGTGACGATCATCCGAGGCAACCGGGTGCTCACCCCGCACGGCGAGGAGACCCTGGAGCCGGGCGACGAGCTCCTCTTCGTGGCCGCCCAGGCCCGCGAGGAGCAGCTGGAGGACCTCCTCCAGGCCAAGCACTGAGGGAACGCGGAAGGGGCGGGGTGACCACAGTCACCCCGCCCCTTCGGCGCGTCCGGGCTCAGCCCCGCTTCTCGCGGGCGGCCTCCTCGGCCTCGTACTCGGCGATCACGTCGATCGGCGGCGGCGCCTTCGCCAGGAAGACCCAGGTGAAGTACACGGCGAGCACCATCGGCGGCAGCTTCAGCGCGATCAGCACCCAGCCCAGCTGGGTCTCGTCACCCCACCAGTAGAGCGGGAAGAGGATCGCGTACTTCGCCAGGAAGATCAGGCCCCAGGCCAGGCTGGCCTTGGTGTAGGCCTTCTTGCGCCCGGGGTTGCGGGTGCGCCAGGACAGGTTCTCCTTGAAGACCGGCCCCAGGATGACGCCCAGCAGCGGGAAGCCCACCAGCGCGGAGAGCGTGAAGGCGACGCCCAGGCCCACGCCGTAGATCATGCCGGGCAGGTAGAAGCCCTTGGCGCTGCCCGTGAACAGGGCGAAGGCCACGCCGACGCCGACGCCGAAGACCCCGCTGAAGGCGTGCTTGACGGTGTCCTTGCGGGCGAGGCGCACGATCACCAGGAGCACCGCGACCACGCCCGCCGCGATGGCGGACATCTTCACGTCCTTGTTGATCGTGTAGATCATCACGAACAGCAGGCCGGGGAGCATCGTCTCCACGGTGCCCCGGATGCCGCCGAAGGCGTCGAACAGCGCCGCCTGGGTGACCTCCCGCTGGTCCCCGGAGGGGGCGGAGGCGGACTCGGGCGGGGTCGGTCGGTCGAGTGACGTCACCGGTTAGTGCTCCTGTCCCACGGGTCGGAGTTCGTACTTCGGGTTGAAGAGGACCCGGCGCCCGTGACTCATCGCGATCCGCCCGGAGGCGATCATGCGCCGCCCGGGCTCGATTCCCACGATCGAGCGACGTCCGAGCCACACCACGTCCAGCGCGGCCGAGCCGTCGAAGAGCTCCGCCTCCAGGGCGGGCACGCCCGCGCGCGGCCGCAGGGTGACGGTACGGAGGGTGCCGGTCACCTTGACTATCTGGCGGTCGTGGCAGTCGCAGATCCGCGTGCACCCCGCGGCTTCTGCGTCCTCCTGCAGCTCCGCCGAATGCAGCTCCTCCTGGGAGGTGGACAGCCGCTCTATCATCCGGCGGAACCGGCCCGCCGGCCTGGCCGGTTTCGCGGGCTTCTCGGGACGCGGTTCAGCACTCATACAGGAAGCGTACCGGCGCCCCCGCCGGCTCTCGAAGCCCCACCGTCCCCATCCCGCTACTTCTCGAAGCGGTAGCCCATGCCCGGTTCGGTGATGAAGTGCCGCGGGTGCGAGGGGTCCGCCTCCAGCTTGCGGCGCAGCTGGGCCATGTAGACCCTCAGGTAGTTGCTCTCGGTGCCGTAGGAGGGCCCCCAGACCTCCTGGAGGAGCTGTTTCTGGCTGACCAGCTTCCCGCCGTTGCGCACGAGCACCTCCAGCAGGTGCCACTCGGTGGGGGTGAGCCGTACGTCGTGTCCCCCGCGGACCGCCTTCTTGGCCGCGAGGTCCACCGTGAACCCCTCGGTCTCGACGACCACCTCGTCCCCGCCCGCCCCGGCGGACGGCTCGGCCCGGCGGACGGCGGCGCGGAGCCGGGCCAGCAGCTCGTCCATCCCGAAGGGCTTGGTGACGTAGTCGTCGGCGCCCGCGTCGAGGGCCTCGACCTTCTCGTCGGAGCTGTGCCGGGCGGAGAGGACGAGGATCGGGACGCGGGTCCAGCCGCGCAGCCCCCTGATCACCTCGACCCCGTCCATGTCGGGCAGGCCGAGGTCGAGGACGACCACGTCGGGGTGGCGGGCGGCCGCGAGCTCCAGGGCGCCCGCCCCGTCGGCCGCGGCGTCGACCTCGTACTTGCGCGCCTTGAGGTTGATCACGAGGGCTCGGACGATCTGCGGCTCGTCGTCCACTACGAGCACCCGGGTCATTGGGGTCCTGCTTTCTGTCGGTCGGTGAGGCCGGGGCGGCCGGGAAGGTCCGGGCGGCCGGGAAGGTCGGGGAGGCCGGACGGGGCGGACAGGCCGGGGAGGCCGGACAGGTGGTCAACGCCGTCGGGGCGGTCCGGGGTTCCGGCCCGGAGGGTGAGCACCATCGTCAGCCCGCCGCCCGGGGTGTCCTCGGCGGCGAGGGTGCCGTCCATGGCCTCGGCGAAGCCGCGCGCCACCGCCAGGCCCAGGCCCACCCCGGCTCCGCGCGGGGCGTCGCCGTGCCGCTGGAACGGCGCGAAGATGCGGTCCTTGGCCTCGTCGGGCACCCCGGGGCCGCGGTCGACGACGCGGACCTCGACGCGGTCGCCGAGGGCGCTGGCCGCGACCAGCACCCGCCGGCCGCGCGGGCTGTACTTGACGGCGTTCTCCACCACGTTGGCCACCGCCCGCTCCAGCAGCCCCGGGTCCACCCGCACCATCGGCAGGGTCTCCGGCACGTCCAGCTCCACGCTGTCCTCCGGTACGCCGCCCAGCGCCATCGGGACCACCTCGTCGAGGTCGATCTCCCGGATCAGCGGGGTCACGGTGCCGGTCTGCAGCCGGGACATGTCGAGCAGGTTGCCCACCAGGTGGTCGAGCCGGTCGGCGCCGTCCTCGATGCCCTCCAGCAGCTCGGCCCGGTCCTCCTCGGACCACTCCACGTCGTCGGAGCGCAGGGAGCTGACGGAGGCCTTGATGGAGGCCAGGGGCGTGCGCAGGTCATGGCTGACGGCGGCCAGCAGGGCGGTGCGGATCCGGTTGCCCTCGGCCAGCCGGCGGGCCTCCTCGGCCTCCCCCACCAGCCGCTGGCGGTCCAGCACCACGGCGGCCTGGGCGGCGAAGGCGCCGAGCACCCGGCGGTCCTCGGCGGGCAGCACCCGCCCGGACAGGGCCAGCGCCATGTGGTCGCCGACCGGCATGTCCACATCGGCGTCCTCCGGCCGGGCCGCCGGGCCGGGGCCCACGCTGCCGGCCCGGGTCCAGGGCTCCCGCTCGTCCGCCCGCTCCAGCAGGGCCACCGACTCCATCGCGAAGGTCTCGCGCACCCGCTCCAGCAGCGCGTCCAGGGCGGTCTCGCCGCGCAGGACGCTCCCGGCCAGGGTGGACAGGATCTCGGACTCGGCCCGCAGCCGGGCGGCCTGGTGGGTGCGCCGGGCGGCCAGGTCCACCACCGAGGCCACCGAGACGGCGACCCCGAAGAAGACCGAGATGGCCATGATGTTGCGGCTGTCGGAGATGGTGAACCGGTGCAGCGGCTCGACGAAGAAGTAGTTCAGCAGCAGCGAGCCGAAGGCCGCCGAGGCGAGGGCCGGCCAGAGCCCGCCCAGCAGCGCGGCCGCCACCGTCAGCCCGAGGAACAGCAGCATGTCGTTGGCGAGGCCGGGGTCCGTGCTGATGTGGGTCAGCAGCAGGCACAGCAGCACCGGGAAGACCACGCCGACCAGCCAGCCCGCGACGATCCGGGGCCGTCCGAGCCGGGCGGCGGAGCGGGCCACGGGCAGCCCGCGCCCCTTGGCCGCCTCCTCGTGGGTGACGATGTGCACGTCGAGGTCGGGGCCCGAGTCGCGGGCCACGGTGGCGCCCACGCCCGGGCCCAGGACGTACTGCCAGGTCCTGCGGCGGCTGGAGCCCAGGACGATCTGGGTGGCGTTGACCCCGCGGGCGAAGGCGAGGAGGGCTTCGGGGACGTTGTCGCCGATCACATGGTGAAACGTTCCGCCCAGGTCCTCGACCAGGGTCCGCTGGACCGCGAGCTCCTTCGGGGAGGCCGAGGTCAGCCCGTCGCTGCGGGCGATGTAGACGGCCAGGATCTCGCTGCCGGAGCCCTTGGCGGCCATCCGGGAGGCCCGGCGGATCAGCGTGCGCCCCTCGGGTCCGCCGGTGAGGCCGACGACGATGCGCTCGCGGGCCTGCCAGGTGGAGCGGATGCCGTGCTCGCCGCGGTAGCGCTGGAGGTACTCGTCGGCCCGGTCGGCCGTCCACAGCAGCGCCAGCTCGCGCAGGGCGGTGAGGTTGCCGGGGCGGAAGTAGTTGGACAGGGCCGCGTCGACCTTGTCGGGCTGGTAGACGTTGCCGTGGGCCATCCGCCGGCGCAGGGCCTGCGGGTCCATGTCGACCAGCTCGATCTGGTCGGCCCGGCGGACCACCTCGTCCGGGACGGTCTCGCGCTGGCGCACCCCGGTGATCGTCTCGACCACGTCCCCGAGGGACTCCAGGTGCTGGATGTTGACGGTGGTGATCACGTCGATGCCGGCGCGCAGGAGTTCCTCGACGTCCTGCCAGCGCTTGGCGTTGCGCGAGCCCGGCACGTTGGTGTGGGCGAGCTCGTCGACGAGGGCCACGGCCGGGCGGCGCGCGAGGAGCGCGTCCACGTCCATCTCGGTGAAGGCCGCGCCCCGGTGGACCAGCTCGCGCCGGGGGACCTGTTCGAGGCCGTGCAGCATGACCTCGGTGCGCGGGCGCCCGTGGTGCTCGACGAAGCCGACGGCGCAGTCGCCGCCCCGCTCCACCCGCCGGTGGCCCTCGGAGAGCATGGCGTACGTCTTGCCCACACCGGGTGCCGCGCCCAGATAGATCCTCAGCCTGCCGCGTCCCATGCGCTCATTCTCGGGGACGTTCCCGCTGTTCACGCACCGATCGGCGGCCGGGCGGAGATCCCTGACGGATCCCTGACGCCCGGCGGGTACGACGGCGGGCCGTATCCCCGGAGGGGTACGGCCCGCGGTCGGGAACGGGTGTGGCCGGGGTCCGCCGGTTCAGCGGATCTCGGTGATCATCGGGCCCTGCTCCAGCTGGCCCATGCCGCCGGAGAAGCGGGAGCTCTCCTGGTCCTCGGCCGTCTGCACGCCGTCCGGCACCATCTGGGCGTCGTTCGGCAGCTTCAGGACGATGGGGTCGCGCGGGGCCATCGGGCCCTCGCCGCGCACGACGACGGTGTCCCGGAAGATCTGCTCCAGCACGCCGGCCGACTCGGGGCGCACCGCGCCCTGGCCGGAGATGACGCCGCGCAGGAACCAGCGCGGGCCGTCGACGCCGACGAAGCGGACCAGCTGGGCCCCGGTCTGGCCGTCGGGCAGCGGTACGGGGACCTGCGCGCGCAGCTCCCAGCCCAGCGGGCCGTCGACCTCGTCGATCAGGCCGCCCTGCTGGGTGATGCCCGAGGCGATCTCGTCGCGGACCTCGCCCCAGATGCCCTCCTTCTTGGGGGCGGCGAAGGCCTGGAGCTGGACGGCGCTGTCCCGCAGGACGACGGTGGCGGCGACGATCGCGTCCCCGGCCACCTCGACGCGCAGTTCCATGCCCTCGACACCGGGGACGAGGATGCCGCCCAGGTCGACCCGGCCGTCGGCGGGGTTGCCGGGCACCTCGGAGACGTCCCAGGGGCCGTCGGGCCGCGGGGCCGGCGGCAGGTTCAGCCTGCGGGGCTGCCCGGCTTCGGCCGCCTCGTCGGCGCGCACGCCGTCGACCTGCTCGGCCGCGCCGCCGTCATCGGCGGAGTCGTTCTTCTTGCGACGTCCGAACACGTCACTGTCCTTCCCGGTCGGTTACGACCGAAGCGTAGCCATTCCCACCCTGCTGACCAGCGCCGGATCCGGCCACGGCCGCATGACCGCCGGTGGAGCCGAACCCCCCGTCGGCCCGGGCCGAGCCGGGAAGTTCCGCCACCTCGTGGAAGCGCACCTTCTCGACCCGCTGGACAACCAGCTGGGCAATGCGGTCGAAGCGCTCGAACCGGACGCTCTCGCGCGGGTCGAGATTGACCACGATCACCTTGATCTCCCCACGGTACCCGGCATCCACCGTCCCCGGGGCATTCACGAGCGCGAGCCCGCAGCGGGCGGCCAGCCCCGAACGGGGGTGCACGAAGGCGGCGTACCCGTCGGGCAGGGCGATCGAGACGCCGGTGGGCAGCACGGCCCGCTCGCCCGGCTCCAGCTCGGCGGCCACGGTGGTCACCAGGTCGCAGCCGGCGTCGCCGGGGTGGCCGTAGGCCGGGATCGGCACCTCGGGGTCGACGCGGCGGATCAGCACGTCTACGGGGGCGTGGTTGTTCTGGGACATCAGGGGTTCACCTCGAAGGCGCGCGAGCGCCTGACCTGGTCCGGGTCGGCCATCGCCGCCCGGATCTCCTCGGGCCGACCGTTGTCGATGAAGTGGTCGACCTTCACCTCGATGAAGAGCGCGTCGGCGCGGACGGCGACGGGGCCGTCCGGGCCGCCTATCCGGCCCACGGCCGTGGAGTAGATCTTCCGGCCGGAGACGGCCGTGACCTCGGCCTCCAGGTGCAGCACGGTGCCCACCGGGACGGGCCGCACGAAGTCGGTCTCCAGCCGGCCGGTCACCGCGATGACGCGCAGCAGCCAGTTCAGGGAGCCCAGCGTCTCGTCGAGCGCGGTGGCCAGGACCCCGCCGTGGGCGAGGCCGGGCGCGCCCTGGTGGGCGGGCCGGACGGTGAACTCGGCGGTGACGCGCACGCCCTCGCCCGCGCGGGCCTCCAGGTGGAGGCCGTGGGGCTGGCCCCCGCCGCACCCGAAACAGTGTTCGTAGTGCGCGCCGAGGAGCTCTCCGGGTGCCGGGGCGTCGGGATGCCGGACCGGAGCCACGGCATCGGCCGGGGGCGTCAACGCTGTGTTTCGTCCACTCACAGCCGCAGACCTTACCCGCGCGGCTACCCGCCGGTCGCCTCGTGGGAGGCTTGGGGGCATGCAGCCCTCCCCCGCGCACCACGAAGAACGCCTGTCCGCCCCCCGCTCCTGGTGGGGCATCGCCGCGCTGACCGGGGTGGCCGGCGCGCTCATCACGCTCCCGCTGGGCACCCTGCCGCTGCTGGCCGGGTTCGTCGGCGGCGGGGCGCTGGCGGGGATGCTGGTGAGCTCGATCGGCTCCGCGCGCGTACGCGTGGTGAACGGGGTGCTGGCGGCGGGCGAGTCCCGGATCCCGGTGTCGGCCCTGGGCGAGCCCGAGGTGCTGGAGGGCGAGGAGGCCCGGGCCTGGCGCACGTACAAGGCCGACATGCGGGCCTTCATGCTGATGCGCAGCTACATCACGACGGCGGTCCGGATCGAGGTCACCGACCCGGCGGACCCGACCCCGTACGTGTACGTCTCCACGCGCGAGCCGCAGGCCCTGGCGGCGGCGGTCCGGGCGGCGCAGGAGGCCTCCGCCCGGCAGGGCTGAGCGCCGGGGGCGGTCAGCGGCCGAAGCCGTCCGCGTCCGGGGGTTCCAGTGCGGCCGGGGCGGCCCCGGGAAGGGCCTGGACGGGGCGCTGCGGGGACCCGGCGGCTGGGAGGGCCGCCCAGGGCACGGCCCGGCGGCGCAGGTCCGCACGGACCTTCTCGCCGAGTTTCCTGGTGTCCCGGCGGTTCATGACCGCACCGACGGCGGCGCCCACCATGAACGGCATCAGGTTCGGCAGGTTGCGGAACATCCGCTTCATGATCTGCTGGCGCAGTTCGCGCTTCATCTGGCCGCCGAGCGCCGCGTTGAGCGTGGTCGGCTTGGTCAGGTCGATCCCGCGCTCCTCGGTCCATGCCGTGAGGTAGGCGAGGCTGCGGTCCTTCAGGTTGCCGGGCGGCCGCTGTCCGTAGACCTCGTGCAGTTCGGCGATGAGCTTCAGCTCGATGGCGGCGACGCCGGTGATCTCGGCGGCCAGCTCCGCCGGCATGGCGGGCGGGACCGGCATCATGGCGGCCGCGCCGACGCCCGCGCCCACGGTCGAGGTGGCGTTCGCGGCGCCGGCGATCAGCTTGTCGGCCAGCTGGTCCGGGCCGAGGCCGGGGAACTGCGCGCGCAGTGCCGCGAGGTCCCGGACCGGAACGCGCGGGGCGTTCTCGATGATGAGGTCGGTGATGTACAGGGCGGCGTTTCTCGCGCTTTCGCCGCCCTTGCGCACACCGTTCTTGACGGCTTGCATCCGACGCGTCCCGGGCCTGCCCGGGGACTCCTCGTCCGCCACTGTGGCCGACGGCACCGCCGCGGCGGTGTCGGACGGCACGACAGTCGTCCCGGCGGCCGGGTCGCCGACGGCCCCGGGGCCCGTTTCCGGGCCCGTGGCTTCCGCCCGCGCTCCTGCCTCCGGTTCGCCGTTCTTCCGAAAGCGGAGCTTCCGGAACGGCGTCGAGCCGGTCACGGCCGAGACCTAGTCGCAGTCACGGCAGATGGGCTGGCCGTCCTTCTCGCGCGCCAGCTGGCTGCGGTGGTGCACCAGGAAGCAGCTCATGCAGGTGAACTCGTCGGCCTGCTTGGGCAGCACCCGTACGGCCAGTTCCTCGTTGGAGAGGTCCGCACCGGGCAGGTCCAGCGTCTCGGCGCCGTCGAAGTCCTCGATGTCTACGTTCGAGGACGACTTCTCGCTCCGTCGAGCCTTGAGCTCTTCGATGCTGTCGTTGTCGACGTCATCGTCGGTCTTGCGTGGGGTGTCGTAGTCCGTTGCCATTTTTTCGCTCTCCCCCTCTGGGATTTAGCGGTGTCTCAGCGCACGTAACGCGCGAGAGGCCGGACTTGTGCCCGACCTGAGGCGGAGATTTTGCCTCACATCAAGGTCTGTTACTCAATCGACACCCAGCCCCACGCCCACAGGGGCCTGCGGCTGGGATGACGACCGGGACCGTACACGGTCCGGGGGCCGTCTTGCACGAACGCCACCCCGTGTATTTCCCGCCATTCGAGGGGCCGGAAACCCGGACTTCCCGGGCTTTCCGGCCTTCTCGGGGTCACGGAATGCGCATGCGCGGACACTCGGCACTGTGATCGATCACACAGTCGAACGCCTCCGCTCCACCGGGTCATTCCGCCGACAGCGAACAGCCCGGGGGCGGATCAAAGGGGCAACGTGACACGCATCACCAGGCCGCCGCCCTCGCGCGGGGTCGCCAGGATGCGGCCGCCGTGTGCGCGCGCCACGGAGCGCGCGATGGACAGGCCGAGGCCCACACCCTTGTCGCTGCCCGTTCGCTCCGTACGCAGCCGTCTGAAGGGCTCGAAGAGGTTGTCCACCTCGTACGCGGGAACCACGGGGCCCGTGTTCGACACGAGCAGCACCGCCTGGCCGTGCTGGATCTCGGTCGTGACCTCCACCCAGCCGCCCTCCGGCACGTTGTACCGGACGGCGTTCTGCACCAGGTTGAGGGCGATCCGCTCCAGCAGCACGCCGTTGCCCTGGACCACGGCCAGCGCCCGCTCGCCGCGGATCTCCACGCCCTTGGCCAGTGCCTCCCCGCGCGCCTGGTCGATGGCGCGCGAGGCGACCTCCGCCAGGTCCACGGGTTTGCGCTCCACGATCTGGTTCTCGCTGCGGGCCAGCAGCAGCAGGCCCTCGACCAGCTGCTCGCTGCGCTCGTTGGTGGCCAGCAGCGTCTTGCCCAGCTGCTGGAGCTCCACCGGCGCACCGGGGTCGGAGAGGTGGACCTCCAGCAGCGTCCGGTTGATGGCCAGCGGGGTTCTCAGCTCGTGTGAGGCGTTGGCCACGAACCGCTGCTGCGCCGTGAAGGCCCGCTCCAGGCGGTCGAGCATCTCGTCGAAGGTGTCGGCGAGCTCCTTCAGCTCGTCGTCCGGGCCGTCCAGCTCGATGCGCCGGGTCAGGTCGGAGCCGACCACCCGGCGGGCGGTACGGGTGATCTTGCCCAGCGGCGAGAGCACCCGGCCGGCCATCGCGTAGCCGAAGGCGAAGGCGATCACGCTGAGGCCCATGAGGGCCATCAGCGAGCGGCTGAGCAGGTCGTCCAGCGCGTGCTTGCGCTGGTCGAGGATGCACTGCCCGATCGCCGCGTTGAACTGCTCGATCGACTGGTCGATGCCCACACCGGGACAGGTGCTGCTGGAGACCTCGACCTTCTGGCCGCCCACGATCTTGAACGGGAGCGCGTTGCCCTCCCGCAGGGCCTGGGCGGCCAGCAGGTAGATGATCGACAGCAGCAGGATCCCGGCGATCAGGAACATGCCGCCGTAGAGCAGCGTGAGCCGTATCCGGATGGTCGGCCGCAGCCAAGGGAAAGGACCCTCGGGCTGGCCGGGGTCCCAGGTCGGTTTCGGTGGCGCCGGTGGTGGCGAGGGAGTCGCTGCCATCGGGTCAGATCCGGTAGCCGGAGCCGGGCACGGTCACGATGACGGGCGGCTCGCCCAGCTTGCGGCGCAGGGTCATGACCGTCACGCGGACCACGTTGGTGAACGGGTCGGTGTTCTCGTCCCAGGCCTTCTCCAGCAGCTGCTCGGCGGAGACCACGGTCCCCTCGCTGCGCATGAGCACCTCCAGCACCGCGAACTCCTTGGGCGCCAGCTGGACCTCCCGGCCGTCGCGGAAGACCTCGCGCCGGTTGGGGTCGAGCTTGATCCCGGCCCGCTCCAGCACCGGGGGCAGCGCCACGGTCGTCCGCCGCCCCAGGGCGCGGACGCGGGCGGTCAGCTCGCTGAAGGCGAACGGCTTGGGCAGGTAGTCGTCGGCCCCCAGCTCCAGGCCCTCCACGCGGTCGCTGACGTCACCGGAGGCGGTGAGCATGAGGACGCGGGTGGCCATGCCGAGTTCGATGATCTTCCGGCAGACGTCGTCGCCGTGCACCAGCGGAAGGTCCCGGTCGAGCACCACCACGTCGTAGTCGTTCACCCCGACGCGCTCCAGGGCCGCGGCGCCGTCGTACACGACGTCCACGGCCATGGCCTCCCGGCGCAGGCCGGTGGCCACCGCATCGGCGAGCAGCTGCTCGTCCTCGACGACGAGTACGCGCACGTCGTTTCCTTCCTTCGAGCCCTGAGGGCACTTCCTGAGGGCACACCCTGAGGGCACACCTGTATTGCGCCTCCATCCTGCCGGTTTCGGCCGTAAACCGGCTGTAAGGCGCCCCTGAACCCCGTTCCGGGGCCCCTGGGACGATGGAAGTGAGGATTCCCTCGCCTTACGAGGTTTCTGGGCCCAGGGTGCCGGGGAGGACGTCTGCACACCCCATCCACTCCCTGACGGCGGACTGCCCCGCGCAGGCACGCCGCGACCCACGAAGAGGGGGCGCACCCACCATGGACGCATTCACCGCGGGTCTCCTGCAGCGCATCAGCGCCACGCAGTCGGACCTCAGCAAGGCCCGTGAGACGGGCGACGACTACCTCGCGGATGTGGAACAGGCCGCGCTGGAGGACCTCCAGCGGCTCGCCGCGGAGCACGGAGTGGCGGTCAAGGCGGCCTGACCGGGGCACCCGCCCCGGTCTGCCACCGGCCGCCTCGGCCCGAGCGACGGCGTCCGTGCCGGAGCCCCCGCTCCGGTACGGCGCCCCGAACGGCGACGGACCCCCTGCCGCACCCGCGGCGGGGGGTCCGTTCGCGTCCGGGCCCGGTACTCAGTCGTGCCAGGCCCCGGCTTCGTCCAGGAGCGGCTGGAGGGAGGCGAACACCGCCGGGGTGGCCGCGACCGTCAGCTCGCCCGAGGCCGGCTCGGAGGGCCGGCCGCCGGTCAGCGCGCCCGCCTCACGGGCGATCAGCTCGCCCGCCGCGTAGTCCCAGGGGTTCAGCCCGCGCTCGTAGTACCCGTCGAGCCGGCCCGCCGCGACGTCGCACAGGTCGAGCGCCGCCGAGCCGCCGCGCCGGATGTCCCGGACCCGGGGGATGATCCGCCGGGCCACCTCGGCCTGGTGCTCGCGCCGCGCCTGGAGGTACCCGAACCCGGTGGCGACCAGCGCCTGGTCCAGCGGGGCGGCCGCCCGGCAGGCCAGCCGGGACCCGCCCGACCAGGCCCCGCCGCCGAGCACGGCGTGGTACGTCTCCCCGCGCAGCGGCGCCGCCACCACGCCCACCACGGTCTCGCCCCGGTACTCGGCGGCGACGGACACACCCCAGCCGGGGAGCCCGTAGAGGTAGTTCACGGTGCCGTCCAGCGGGTCGACGACCCAGCGGATCCCGCTGCTGCCGGGGACGTCCGCGCCCTCCTCGCCGAGCAGCCCGTCCTCGGGCCGGCGCTCGGCGAGGATGCCGGTGATCAGCTTCTCCGCCGCGAGGTCCATCTCGGTCACGACGTCGATCGGGCTGGTCTTGGTCGCGGCCACCGCCAGGTCGGCCGGACGGCCGTCGCGCAGCAGCCCACCGGCCCGGCCGGCCGCCTCCAGGCCCACGGCCAGCAGTTCGGCCTTCAGCTCTTCGGAGATCACGTTTCCCCCTACGCGTACGGGCTGTCGGCGCCGGCGGCCGCCGGCCGGGGCGCGCGCGACGGGCAGCAGCCCACCGCGCACAGGTCGTGGCTCTGGCCCAGCGTGCCCACCCAGCACTCGGCGGGCCGCTCGCCGCGCTCGCGGGCGGCGCGCTCCAGCACCAGCTCGCGTACGGCGGCGGCGAAGCGCGGGTCGGCGCCGACGGTCGCGGAGCGCGCGGCGGGCAGGCCCAGTTCGGCGGCCTTGGCCGTGGCCTCGGTGTCGAGGTCGTAGAGGACCTCCATGTGGTCGGAGACGAAGCCGATGGGGACCATGACCACGGCCGGCGCGCCCTCCTCGTGCAGGGCCTCCAGGTGGTCGCAGATGTCCGGCTCCAGCCACGGCACGTGCGGGGCGCCGCTGCGGGACTGGTAGACGAGCTTCCACGGGCGGTCGGTGCCGGTCTCGGCGGCGACGGCGTCGGCGATGACCCGGGCCACGTCGAGGTGCTGGCGGACGTAGGCGCCGCCCTCGCCGCCCGCGGTGTGGTCCTCGGCAGGGCCGGAGGCGTCGGCGGCGGCGGTCGGGATGGAGTGCGTGGTGAAGGCCAGGTGGGCTCCGTCGCGCACGTCCTCGGGGAGGGCGGCGAGCGAGGCCAGCACCCCGTCGGTCATGGGCCGCACGAAGCCGGGGTGGTTGAAGTAGTGCCGCAGCTTGTCCACCCGGGGGAGCTCCAGGCCCTCCTCGGCCAGGGCGGCCAGCGCGTCGGCGAGGTTCTCGCGGTACTGGCGGCAGCCGGAGTACGAGGCGTACGCGCTGGTGGCGAGGACGGCGATGCGGCGGCGCCCGTCGCGGACCATCTCGCGCATCACGTCGGTCAGGTAGGGGGCCCAGTTCCGGTTGCCCCAGTAGACGGGCAGGTCCAGCCCGGCGTCCGCGAGGTCCTTGCGCAGCGCGGCCAGCAGCTCCCGGTTCTGCCCGTTGATCGGGCTGACCCCGCCGAAGCCGAAGTAGTGCTGCCCGACCTCCTTGAGGCGCTCGCGCGGGATGCCCCGGCCGCGGGTGACGTTCTCCAGGAACGGCACGACGTCGTCGGGTCCCTCGGGGCCGCCGAAGGACAGCAGCAGGAGGGCGTCGTAGGGGGCCGCGGGGCCTTCGGCCGCGGGCGCGTCGGGGTCACGGAGCTGGTCTGACATGCCTCGAATCCTGCCACCCGGGGTGCGCGCGGGAGAACCGGCCGGTCCGCATGGCGGGACGGTTCACAGGTAAGGTGACCCTAAGTGCCACCGCCTGAAATGTCGGTGTCGCCATATTCCCCGTGCGGGTGCCTCGTCGGCGGTCGTAACCTGTATGGGCCGAAGACGTCCCTTACGGAGAGACCTTGCCCAGTCCCTACCGCGCCATATTCGCGGCCCCCGGCACCAAGGCCTTCAGCGCCGCCGGCCTCATAGGCCGGCTGCCGATCTCGATGGTCGGCGTCGGCATCCTGACGATGATCTCGGAGATCACCGGCCGCTACGCGATGGCGAGCGCCCTGACCGGCACCCTGGCCCTGGCGGCCGCGTTCGTGGGCCCCCAGGTCTCCCGGCTGGTGGACCAGTACGGGCAGCGCCGGGTGCTGCGGCCGGCGACCCTGATCTCCGTCGCCGCGGTCACCGCCCTGGTCCTGGCCGCCGCCAACGGGCTGCCCGACTGGACCCTGTTCGTCTTCGCGGCCGTCGCGGGCTGCGTGCCCAGCGTCGGCTCGATGGTCCGCGCCCGCTGGACCGAGCTCTACCGGGACGCGCCCCGCGATCTGCACACCGCGTACTCCTTCGAGTCGGTGATCGACGAGGTCTGCTTCATCTTCGGCCCGATCCTGGCCATCGGGCTGTCCACCACCTGGTTCCCGGAGGCCGGTCCGGTGATCGCCGCCGGCTGCCTGCTCGTCGGCGTCTGGCTGCTCACCGCGCAGCGGGCCACCGAGCCGCCGCCCCATCCGCGCAGCCTGGACGGCGACCGCTCCTCCGCCCTGCGCTCCCCCGGACTCCAGGTGCTGACGGCCACCTTCGTGGCGACCGGCGCGATCTTCGGTTCCATCGACGTGTCCACGCTCGCCTTCGCCGAGGAGCAGGGACACAAGTCCGCCGCCAGCTTCATCCTGGCCATCTGGGCGGCCGGATCCTGCCTGGCGGGCATCGTCTTCGGCCTGCTCCATCTCAAGGGGCGGATGGAACGCCGTTGGGTACTGGGCATATGTGCGATGGCCGTGAGTATGATCCCCCTCCTACTGGCCGGGAACCTTCCGTTTCTGGCCGTGGCGCTCTTCGTCTCGGGCCTCGCCATCGCTCCCACGATGATCACCACGATGGCCCTGATCGAAGCGCACGTACCACGCGCGAAGCTCACCGAGGGCATGACGTGGATCAGCACCGGCCTGGCGGTCGGTGTCGCGGTCGGCTCCTCCGTGACCGGTCTGGTCATCGACGCGGCCGGGGCCCAGCGCGGGTACGTCGTCTCGATCTCGGCGGGGGCCGCCGCGGCGGCGGTGGCGTTCGCGGGTTACCGCCGGCTGACGAGGCCGGCGCAAGGGGAGGAGCCCTCGCGTGACGGCGACATCGGGGACAGCAGCGGAGAGCGGGCGGACCGCGTGGCGTAACTGGGCGGGCAACGTCCGCGCCACGCCCGCGCGGGTGGTGACCCCCGCCTCGGTCGGGGAGCTCCAGGAGGCGGTCCGCCGGGCCGCCTCGGACGGCCTGCGGGTGAAGGCGGTCGGCACCGGCCACTCCTTCACCGCGGCCGCCGCCACCGACGGCGTGCTCATACGGCCGCAGGCGCTCAGCGGGATCCTGTCCGTCGACCGGGCCGCGGGCACCGTCACCGTGGCGGCCGGCACGTCCCTGAAGGACCTCAACCGCGCCCTGGCCGCCCAGGGGCTGTCGCTCACCAACATGGGCGACATCATGGAGCAGACGGTCTCCGGCGCCACCAGCACCGGCACGCACGGCACCGGCCGCGACTCGGCCTCCATCGCCGCGCAGATCCGCGCACTGGAGTTGGTCACCGCCGAGGGACGGCTGATGGTGTGCTCCGAGAAGGGAGACGCCGAGGAGCGCGCGGTGTTCGCGGCCGCCCGGCTCGGGATCGGGGCGCTGGGCATCGTCACCTCGATCACCTTCGCGGTGGAGCCGCTGTTCCTCCTGACCGCCCGTGAGGAGCCGATGGGCTTCGACCGGGTGACCGCCGAGTTCGACCGGCACGTCGCGGAGAACGAGCACTTCGAGTTCTACTGGTTCCCGCACACCGGCAACTGCAACACCAAGCGCAACAACCGCAGCCAGGGTCCCGCCGCCCCGCCCGGCACGGTCAGCGGGTGGATCGAGGACGAGCTGCTGTCCAACGGCCTCTTCCAGGCCGTCAACTCCCTGGGCCGCGCGGTCCCGGCGGCCATCCCCTCCATCGCCCGGATCGCCAGCCGCGCCCTGTCTGCGCGCACCTACACCGACATCCCGTACAAGGTGTTCACCAGCCCGCGCCGGGTGCGGTTCGTGGAGATGGAGTACGCCCTCCCGCGCGAGCGGGCGGTCGCGGCGCTGCGGGAGCTGAAGGCCATGGTCGACCGCTCCGACCTGCGGATCAGCTTCCCGGTGGAGGTGCGGACGGCCCCGGCCGACGACATCCCGCTGTCAACGGCCTCGGGGCGGGACACGGCGTACATCGCGGTGCACATGTACCGGGGCACCCCGTACCAGGCCTACTTCACGGCGGCCGAGCGCATCTTCACCGCCCACGGCGGGCGCCCGCACTGGGGCAAGGTGCACACCCGGGACGCGGAGTACCTGGCCGGGGCCTACCCGCGCTTCGGGGAGTTCACGGCGCTGCGCGACCGGCTGGACCCGGACCGGCTGTTCGGCAACGACTACCTGCGGCGGGTCCTCGGGGACTGACGCCCGCTCACCCCCGGCCGGAGGCGCCGCTCCCGCCCGGGGCTCCGCCGCCGGTGCTCGGGGTGGGGTCCGGGCCGGGGGTCTGCCGGGAGGGCGTCGGGGACGGGTCCGGGCGGGCCGAGCCGGAGGGGGTGGGCGTGGGCTCCGGGTCCGGGCCGCGCCCGCCGTGCGAGGCGGAGGGGCTCGGGGAGCTCCCGGCTCCGGGACTCCGCCCGTCCGTCCCGTCCGTCCCGTCCTTGCCGTCCTCGCCCCGCTTCCCGCCCTGTTCACCGCTCCGGCTCCGGTCCGCGGGGTCCGCGCCCTTCTGCGGCGCGGAGGGGCGGTGGTCGGGGGCCGTGCGGAAGCCGCCCGACAGGAGGGTGCCGCCGCCGCTGCTGACGGAGGTGCCCGCGAAGGCCTCGTACGTCCCGAGGCCGCCGATGGCGAGGGCGAAGGCCGCCCCGGATGCCACCGCCGTGCGCTTCCAGCCCCGTACCCGGGTGCCGTGCACGGTGGCCTCGCCGAACTCCCCCCGCGGCGGGGGCGCCGGCGCCTCCCCGGTCACAGGGCGGCCTCGCACAGCAGCGCGTGCGCCTCGCCGCTGTGGCCCCGGGCCCGCAGGGTGAGCAGCTCGGCG